>JBEKVU010000329.1:0-5190 GCA_049513775.1 Candidatus Acidiferrum sp. | reverse complement strand
CCGCGAATTTCTGTGACGCTGTTGACCTGGCGGCCACCTTGGGTAACAGCCAAACTTTTAACGGACACGTGGTGAACCAGCAGAGCCCCTTTTACTACAACGCCTTGGCCGCCTGCTATGGCATACCCATCAGCGAAACCAACTCCACGTTCGCTCCTAACATTGTCCCGAGTGAGCTCCGCCTTCCCGGCACGGTCATCGCTCCCTATCTCGGCCAAATCTACTCGCTGCAAAACGTGGCCAACTCTATCTACCATTCTCTCCAAGTCGGCCTCCGGCGCAGCCTCGCGCCCCTCACTTTGGGCGTGTCTTACACCTATAGCCACGGAATCGACGACGCTTCGGATCGTACCGAAGCAACATTCATCGACGCTTACAACCTGCCTTCCAACCGCGCCAGTTCCGATTACGACCAGCGTCATCTTTTGACCGTCAGCTACGTTTACCAATTGCCGTTGGTCAAGCTCCGAAGGCTCCTCGATTTCGCGGATGATGACCCCTCGAATGACGTGGCCACCAAGGGCCCCGCCTCAGACAAGGTTTGGACAGGCTGGGAGCTCTCCGGGATCACCATCTTTCAGAGCGGCACGCCCTTTAGCGTTCTCAACGCTGGATCCGTCGACGGCATCAGCGCGCCAGACAACGCTGGAACCGTCAACGTTGTCGGTCCCGCTTCTTACCCCGATATCGCCACCAGCCCAATCTCCGTGCTAAAGAGCGCAGGCGAAGGTGGTTCCACGTTTGGCCCGCTTCTCGGCAATCCCGGGCTTTTCGTTGCACCCACTGGGCTGACTTTCGGCGACGCCGGGCGCAATTATTTCCGCAACCCCAACCGCACGAATTTTGACGCACAATTAAGCAAAAGTTTCACCCTGTCTGAGGGGCGTTCTCTGCAATTCCGCGTCGAAACTTTCAATCTTTTCAATCACACGCAATTCCGTATCTACGATCCCTCGCATCCTGGCAACGCTGGCAACAACGTCATTTCTTGTTATGGCGACGTCAATGATTCCGCGGGTGATCCGAGCTGCTTAACAACTAGCGCATTCCTGCATCCCATCGACGCGCACCGGCCGAGAACTATCCAACTTGGCATGAAGTTCCTGTTCTAACGATCTAGGTTTCGTGCCAGACTCGTCGCACCCTCGCTCTCTAAATTACTGCGCCGCGAGGGCTTAAGAATGCAACTTGAACAATGCACCGCTATGCGCGGCTCAGAAAAACAAACCGACCAGCGCATCGAAAAACAAATCGATCAGTCGACCGAACTTCCGCGCCCCCGCTTCATTGCGAACTTCGCGCTCGCCCTCGGCGGTCAAGTCGCCGCAATCGCGATAGGACTGCTCACTGAAGTTTGCTTTGCACGCCTCCTCGGACCTGCGCCGCGCGGTCAAATCAGCCTTTGCACCATGGCGATTTCGTTCGGCGCGCTCTTCGGCGGCCTCGGCGGTGAAGTTCCCATCGTCATTCTCTCCGCCAGCAACACAAAAAAAACTTCCGAGTGGCTCTCCGCGGTTTTTCTATGGGGCTTCGTCGGATGCGCGCTTGCCGAAGTTTCCTGGTTCCTTCTCGAGCGCCATTGGCATTCCTCTTCTCTTCAGGGGATCACGCCGGCCTTGGGAACTGTGATTCTTCTAAGCATTCCGTTGGCAATTCTCTTTAACTATTTGCTGGCTTTTCTCGGCGGCCAGGAACGCTTCAGGGAACGCGCCATCCTCGGCTGCATCGAAGGCGCCGGAACACTCGCCGGCTTTTTATTTCTTGCTTGGCTCTACGCGCGCAACGCCAACGCCGCGATGTGGGGCAATTGGCTGGGCCTCGTCGTTGGACTGCTCGCCGCGGTTACACTTCTTCGCAAAACGCTCCTTGCTGGCTGGTCAATTCCTCGCGCGAATCAGGAGATTCGGTCGGTTTTGCTCGTCGGCTTGTACGGGAACTTTGGCAATATCACTTCTTTCTTTAATTACCGGCTCGACGTTTTTATCGTGAACTATTTTCTGAATCCCGCGCAGGTGGGAATCTACGCCGTCGGCGTAACCGTCTCGGAGTCACTTTGGCAAATTCCGCAAGCCGTCGCGTCCGCTCTTTTTCCGCGCTCCGCGCGCACCGTAGAGAATGGCGCGACGGAATTCACCTGTTTGATTCTGCGCCAAGTGTTCTTGATCTCCTGTTTCTCCGGATTTCTTCTTGCCACTCTTGCCCCCATTGTGATGCCGCTTTTTTTTGGTGCGCGTTTCGCACCCAGCGTTCCCGTGATCTGGTGGATTATTCCGGGAACCATCGCGCTGGCGCTTGGAAAAGTGGCGGCGTCCGATCTCGCCGGGCGGCGTAAAACCTTTTATACCTCGATCTTTGGAATCGTCGCGCTGGTAGTTACCGTCGCGCTCGATTTGCTTTTGATTCCGCGCATGGGCATTCAGGGAGCGGCGCTGGCTTCTTCGATCGCGTATGCCATTTATGGCGCGCTGCTCGTAGCAGCGTTGCGCCACGAACTCAAGGTAACCTGGCGCACGCTGCTCGTGCCTCCGCGCGTGGAACTGGCACGCTACAAACAACTCGTAATCAATCTTCTTGGGGCACGCTCCGCGACGCGTGCGTCTTCATGACGAAGTTGCAGTCGCATGGGAAGTATCTGAAGCAGAAGTATTCGAAGCATCCCTTGCGCCGCACGCGTTTTGCTTCGCTGATTCCGCGGCCTTCACATCTTTCACATCCTTCCATTGCAGTTGCACCGTGTTGCCGGTAACGGTGACGGCGACGGGAGTGAGGCAGTTCGCTGGAGCGTTCAGGCAGCGGCCTGTGACAACATCAAATTCCCAGCCGTGGCCGGGACATTCAAGAACCCCATTGCTTAACATGCCTTCCGACAAGGGCCAGAACGCGTGCGGGCACCTATCGTGGTAGGCGAAGACTTCGCCACCCGCGCGAATCACCACAAGCGCAACTCCATGGTGCGAGACGACGGAGAGCGAGTCCTCGCGCAAACTCGCCAATGAAAGTTCAGTGGCCGCGTCAGTGAGCGCGTTAGCAGGCGCCTCAGCCGGCCCTCGGACGGACACGTCTCTTGGCGCGTCAGGGATGGAGATACCAGTTGTGTAGTTTTTCTGGGTCGGGTTCATATAGGAAATGGTAGAGCGGTTCATTGTATTCACTTGGCCTGCGCGCGGCGCGGAAGCGCAGAGAGAGCAGCAAGTCCTCGAAAAATATTTCTTCTCCTGTCAGAAATGGCGAGAGCAGCTTGTCTTCGACTTCAATTTTGTAGGTCCAATCGGTGGCGATTCCTTCTCGCACGAAGTCCGAACCGGCGCTGGTGAAATCGATGGTCCAATCGCCGCCGCGCGGACCGGTGACGCGCAACGCGAGCTTGGCGTTTACGCGCTCGCGTACCATCCGGCTCTGCGCGGCGAGCAGTGGATTGAAATGGTCATAAACAAAGTTTGGAAGATCGGGGTGGGCCGGGGGTTCCGCGGCGCGGGCGGCGACGATACCTGGCGCCATGCGGGCGGAGGCTTCGCGATTGTAGTCTTGGCGAGGGAGGCGAAAGGAACTGGGAGCGAGCGGGTGGTAGCCGGTTTCGCTGTCCCAGACGTCGCTGGCAGCCATATATAAAGGATGCGGAGTGACGTTGGCGCGGCCGAGTTCCTCGACGGCGACCTGCGGATCGATGAAGATGCCGCGCTGTTCGTCGTTGAGCCAGAGCAGATCTGGAGCGAGGACGGTACATGGGCCGGCGGCGGGAACGGCGACGCGCGGTTTGGTGAGCTTTACGCGCTGTACCAGGCTGCGGAGCAAGGACTTACGGCGGCGCAGGACGAGATCGAGCATCTGCTCTTCGGGATAGTCATACAGCATGGGATACCAGTTCGCGCCGCTGAACATGTAGAAGCCGATATCGATGCCTTGAATGCCGAGGCGCTGGAGATCGTCAAAGGCTAGCTTGCAATCGGTCTCGTTGAAGGCGCGAACACCCTGATGCTCGATGAGGATGGCGGAATCGTTGGTGTATTCGGCGGTGCCGAAGATGGTGACGTAGACGTCATTTTCGAGGGCGATTCTTTCGCCGGATGGGAGTTCGCGAATATTCGTAAAGCCTAGGGACGCTAGATAGTTGCGGAATTTTGGGGTGGCAAAACGGCAGATCAGAATGGGCAGACTCGAAGGAAAGTGCTTGAGGGTGTGGGCGTCGCAGTGATCGTGGTGCTCGTGAGAGAGAAAAAGATAGCTGATGTCCTTGGGGATCGATTGGGGAGTGACGCCGGCGTCGGCGAGGACGTGGGTGTGGTACCAGGTGCCTTGGTAGGCGCCTTCGGTAAGCCAAGGATCAGAAAGGATTTTGAGGCCCGCTGCTTCGGTGAGGGTGCAGGCTTGGCCATAGTAGGTTAGGCGCATGGGAGGATGGGTGGGGTACCGCCCTGGGAGTTTTTGTAAGGGTTCATTCTAGAGGGGTGAGGAGGCAGCTTTGTCGGTAAGGTAGTTAGCCCCTGGAAGTGGCTCGTGGACGCGGGTGCGGCAAGGGTGCCGCGGGACGAGCGGTTGGCACGGAGGGCGAGATTCATGTAAAACAGTATCATTGGGCCTGATGTTTTATCACGAGTTATTTTCTTGATCGATAACCACTTGAATGGGTTGCGGTTGGAGTTCCGTTTTGCGGAGCGTTTTGTGACCGCAGGAGGAGATTTTGAGGGATGGATGCGACGGGGATGTTGAGGATATGTGAATAAGGGGTGACCGCCTGGGACCGCACGGTATACCGTGCCCCTATGGAAAGCCCGCATTTTTTAGTCGGCGCCGGCGGCCGCCATTTGGGGGGCTGGCTGAGTGGCGGCAGCGCTGGTGGCGCGGAAGTGGGTGGCTACGCGGTCGATGATTTCGTTTAGGGAGGTAGCGGGACGGAAGCTGGTTAGGGCGTGGAGTTTGTCGACGCAGGGAACGCGGCGCATCATGTCTTCGAAGCCGGGCTCGTAGGCTTTGTCGTAGGGGATGTATTCGATGGTGGAGGAGCTGGCGGTGCGCTCGATAACGCGGTGGGCTAGCTCGGAGATGGTGACCTCTTCGGTGTTGCCGACGTTGACGACCTCGCCGATGGATTTGTCGGTGTCGATGAGGCGGATGAGGCTTTCGACGGTGTCGCGCACGTCGCAGAAACAACGGGATTGCCGGCCGTTACCGTAGACCTTCACCGGGGAGTGG
>JBEKVU010000328.1:0-5211 GCA_049513775.1 Candidatus Acidiferrum sp. | reverse complement strand
GGGAAAATAACCACGGCGGACTTAGCAGGAGCCCAACACGTCTCGCCAACCGTTCCGATGAGTCTGGATGTCGCGCCGGTGGCCGGAGTTCCCAACGATAACAACTACCCTCGCCGTACCGAGATAGTGGACGGCGCAGCATTTGAGACAGGCATGCAGACGGGCCCACCGCGCGGCACAGCGGCTGCGGCCGCTCCTGCATTGGCGCAAGAGACCGGCCCGTTGTTTTCCGGCAACGAGGCGAATGAGCTTCGCGCCAAGTGGGACGCCATTCAGGTGGGTTTCGTTGATGAACCACGCGGCGCCGTTGCACAGGCCGATGCTTTAGTCGCCGGTACCATGAAGCGCCTCGCGGAGGTCTTCGCCGCGGAGCGCAGCAAGTTAGATGGCCAATGGAATCAGGGCGAGGATGTTTCCACCGAGGATCTGCGGCTGGCGCTGCGCCGTTACCGATCCTTCTTTGGCCGCTTACTTTCCGTTTGATTGCCTTTTTTCCCGCGAGAGTTTCGATCAGGATCGCGACTGATCCGGGGAACGATCGCTCTCTACTCGACAGCAATATCCTGCAGGTCATCCCGCGGCTTTAACCTTTCATGCGTTTCGTTCATCTATAGGGACTGGGGCCGATTTCGGTCCTATTAAAGAGGACCAGCGATGAATGTACGCAAGTTAGGCCATTCCGATCTGCAAATCACGCCCGTGGGTTTCGGTGCCTGGGCCGTCGGCGGTTCCGGATGGGAGTACGCATGGGGCGCGCAGGACGATCAGGACTCCATCTCCGCCATCCACAGGGCCTTGGAACTCGGCGTCAACTGGATTGACACCGCCGCGGTCTACGGCATGGGACACTCAGAAGAAGTCGTTGCCCGTGCGCTGAAAATCTGGAACGGCGAGCGGCCCTACATTTTCACGAAGTGTGTCTTGCGTTGGGACGCCGCAGGCAAAATCTATCAGGACTTTTCTCCCGCCAGCCTTCGCCAGGAGTGCGAAGACAGCTTGCGTCGCCTGCAAGTGGAAACCATCGACCTTTACCAAATGCACTGGCCGCCCAGCGACAACAACCAGGAAAAACTAGCCGAAGCCTGGCAAACACTCGCCGCGCTAAAACAAGAAGGGAAAGTCCGCTCGATCGGGGTCTCCAATTTCACCGCCGAGCAGTTGCAGTTTACCGGCAAAATTGCCCCCATCGCTTCATTACAGCCGCCGTATTCCATCATTCGCCGCGCCATCGAAGAAAAAGTCCTGCCCGAATGTGAGAAGCAGGGCATCGGCGTGATTTCCTACGCTCCGATGGCCAGCGGCCTGCTTACCGGCGCGATGACGCGCGAACGCGCCGCCGCTTTGCCCGCCGACGATTTTCGCAGCCGCAATCCGGAATTTCGCGAGCCGCGCCTGTCCAAAAATATTGAATTGGTAGAGCGTTTGCGCAGGGTTGGTGAGCGTCACGGCGTTACCCCTGGCGTGGTGGCCATCGCCTGGGCGCTGCGCAACCCGGTAATCACCGGCGCAATCGTGGGCGCACGAAATGCCCGGCAATCCGAAGGCGTTATGCGCGCGGGGGAATTGAAACTAGGCTCGGAAGAAATCCGCGAAATCGAAGGCGCGGCTGCCGTGGCTACCGCCCGTTGAGGCGGTTGCCCATAAACACTGCTTTCGGAGGAATGATGGACTTAGGCCTGAACTCGAAAACCGCGGTCGTTAGTGGATCGACCGCAGGTATTGGGCTGGCTATCGCCGCCACCCTTGCAGCGGAAGGCGCAACCGTCGTAGTGAACGGGCGCACCGAAGAGCGTGTCAACGTCGCCGTGAAAAAAATTCGCGCGCAACACAATGGCGTTGACGTCCGTGGCGTCGCTGGCGATTTGGGCACCGCCGCAGGCATCGAGGCGTTTCTCAAGCAGATACCCACCGCCGACATTCTCGTCAACAACCTCGGAATTTTCGAGCCCAAGCCTTTCGCGGAAATCAGCGACGCCGATTGGCTGCGCTTTTTCGAAGTGAATGTGCTCAGCGGTGTACGGCTGACGCGCGCCTATCTTCCGGCCATGCTCAAAAAGAACTGGGGCCGCATCATTTTCATTTCCAGCGAATCCGCGCAGCAGATTCCCGCCGAGATGATTCACTACGGTATGACCAAGACCGCGCAAGTGGCGATTGCCAGAGGCTTGGCGGAGTCCGTCGCAGGCACGGGCGTAACGGTAAATTCCGTCCTTCCCGGTCCCACGGCATCCGAAGGTGTCGAAGTTTTTGTCGAGCAGATGGCCAAACAACAAGGTGTCTCAAAAGCGCAGCTCGAAAAGCAATTCTTCGCCACCGGCCGGCCCAGCTCGTTGCTCAAGCGCTTTGAAACTCCCGAAGAAATTGCCGCGGTCGTCGCCTTCGTCGCGAGCACGCAGTCGGTCACCATCAATGGCGCCGCCGTGCGTGCCGAGGGGGGCGTGGTGCGCAGTATCTTCTAGCGTTTACCGCACCGTCTTACGCGCGCAAGTCGTCGGCCCGCCATTGGACTACCAGCGCCTTAATAGCTTTTCTGTCGACGAGTTTCTCGCTCAGTGTCTTGCGCATCAGCCCCGGCAATTCCGCGTCGCAGGCAAATCGCAACGAAACAATCTGTCCGAGGCTAAGCTCGTCAACCCGCGCCAACAGGTCCGCAGGCAACACCCTTTCGTACCGCAAGCGCTCCTCAAGCCGAATGACGCGGTCCTGCACCCGCAATGCGAACGTGCGCGCGTAGAAGGCGGTCAGAACCAGCGCCGCTGCGGTCAAAACCGCTACCAGCCCGCCAAATGAAAATCCCGATTTCCACCAGCTGTATAGCCCGGCCCACAGCGACCATCCAAAATTCAAAATCAGCACCGGAATCACAAAAAACACAAACCCCGGCACACGTTTCACGTGATTCTTAAAGCTCTGCTCTTCCATGTCCAAACCTCCGCCTGGTACGTGAGTCTAATCCGGCCCGATGTGCAACCGAACGATGGAATACCGCTGGATTACCCAGCGTGCCCAATTTCCGTGCTCCTTGCAATGATCGAACGCCGATCTTCGCGCATCCAAACGCTTGGTACCTCATCTAACCGTTTACGTATACTATCTTTAGCGCATATCAAATTGGAGCATCGTTTATGGCCAAAGCAATCTGGGCTGGAAAAACCATCGCCGAAAGCAACGCTACCGTCGTCGTCGAAGGGAATCAGTATTTCCCGCCGGACGCGGTGCACAAGGAATTCCTGAAGCCCAGCTCGCACACCAGCGAATGCCCGTGGAAGGGCACCGCGCACTATTACAACCTTCAAGTCGGCGGCATGCAGAACGATAACGCCGCCTGGTATTACCCCGAACCCAAAGCCGGGGCCACGGAGATTAAGAACCACGTGGCCTTCTGGAAAGGTGTGCGCGTCGAAGCATAGGTTTTTCCGCGCCACTTCCTGTGCGGCGAGCGGCCCCAAATCCAGCTTGCATCCGGCGGCACTTTCAGGGATAGTAGCGCGGTTTAGGGGTAGCGTCTCCGCGCCTCACGTTCTGCCAGCACAGCCTTTTCGATGTTCGCGTATCCCTCCGTGGAGTGGGCTCGCGACAAACTTGCTTCGAGGGAAACACACCCATGGCCCTTCTCTCGTTTCTTGACCGCGAACATTCCGTTGCGCCTCCAGGTTATAGCCGCTGGCTTGTGCCACCGGCCGCCCTGGCCATCCACCTCGCGATCGGTCAAGCCTACGCCTTCAGCGTGTTCAAGATTCCGCTGACCCAGCTTCTCGGGATTACGAAACCATTGGTGGGTCAGGACTGGACGCAACCACAAGTGGCGTGGATTTTCTCCCTGGCCATCGTGATTCTCGGTCTCTCGGCGGCGACGTTCGGCAAGTGGCTCGAGACCGCCGGTCCCCGCAAGGCCATGTTCGCGTCGGCGGTGTGTTTCTCTGCCGGATTCTTCGTCTCTGCCATCGGCGTGCATTTCCACCAACTGTCGATCATTTACCTGGGCTACGGCGTCATCGGCGGAATCGGCTTGGGCTTGGGGTACATCTCTCCTGTCTCGACGTTGATCAAATGGTTTCCTGATCGCCCCGGACTATCGACCGGATTGGCGATCATGGGTTTCGGCGGCGGAGCGATGATCGGTTCGCCGCTAGCCGTCAAGCTGATGGCCTATTTCCATACGCCCACGCGCGTCGGTGTGGGCCGCACCTTCCTGGTTATGGGCGCGCTCTACTTCATTTTTATGATGTTTGGAGTTTTTACTGTGCGCGTCCCGCGCGAAGGTTGGAAGCCCGAGGGCTGGACCGCCCCCGCGAAACCCTCCGCCATGATTACCGCCCACAATGTAGACGTGAATACCGCCTTTCGCACGCCGCAATTCTGGCTGTTGTGGGTCGTGCTGTGCATGAACGTCACCGCGGGCATTGGTATCATCGAGCAAGCCTCGCCCATGATTCAGGATCTGTTCAAAGGCGTGGTCAAACCGGTCGCCGCTGCTGGCTTCGTCGGCCTGCTCAGTCTCTTCAACATGGGCGGACGATTCTTCTGGGCTTCCGTTTCTGATTTCATCGGACGCAAAGCCACGTACTTCATTTTCTTCGCACTCGGCGCGGTGCTCTATTATTTCTTGCCGCAAACTGGCGGCGACCACCTCAACAATGTGCGGCTGTTCGTCACCATTACCTGCGTGCTGCTCTCCATGTACGGCGGCGGATTTGCCACTATCCCCGCCTATTTGCGCGATATGTTCGGCACCTACAACGTCAGCGCGATTCACGGGCGACTGTTGACAGCTTGGTCGACCGCGGGAGTTTTGGGCCCATTGCTGGTGAATAAAATTCGCGAATCGCAGTTGGCCAATGGCATGGACAAGGCCAGCGCCTATCAGACCGTTCTACACATTATGTCCGGACTGCTGCTGGTAGGCTTCGTCGCCAACTTGCTGGTGCGCCCGGTTTCCGAAAAATATTGGTTAGCCGAGAAAACTACAGCGCCTAGCGGGTCGCCCGCTCCGTCGCTGAACAAGGTTCCGGCGCAATAAACCGCGTAATCCGAATCTTCCGCTTTGAGGACTGAGACGCCATGACCGATCAATCGACCAGCAACGTGAAAAAATCCTCGCCGGCGCTCGTCTTGTTGGCCTGGATCGTGGTGAGCATTCCCGCGGCGTGGGGCGTTTACAACACGGCGCTTAACGCCATGAAACTGTTTACGCAGACCTCCACCACGGTG
>JBEKVU010000327.1:0-5232 GCA_049513775.1 Candidatus Acidiferrum sp. | reverse complement strand
TTCAGGCGCCGGAAGCGAAGTTGCTTGACGAAAATGGGAAGGAAGTTGGCTCGCACGGCGCGGGGCCGTTTTGGAAAAGCGTGGACGGGAGTTTGGTGAAAGGGACGCTCGTGAGCAAGAGTGATGCGCCGGAGGCTGGGGACATTCCGTGGCTGCTTTTGAAGGCCAGCGCGCATGAAGGGCAGGGCGTGTTGAGCAAGGTCGAGTATATCCGGCGGTCGGATACGCATCGCGGGGCGGCGCCGGATGGCGGATGCGACGCAGGGCATTTGGATACCACGGTGCGGATGTTTTATACGGCGATCTATACGTTTTATGTGGCCAAGCCATGACGCGGGCGAAATGCGGTGAGACTCAAAGGGCGTCCGCGGCGGAGAGGAAGAAAAGGCGCCGGGACTAAAAAGCCCGGCCGCTAGAAAGGTTCTTAGCGGCGGTCGACGGCGGGGTGACGGACGTCTTGGCCCTGGACGATGTAGATAACGTCTTCGGCGATGTTGGTGGCGTGATCGCCGATGCGTTCCAGATTTTTTGCAACCAGGATTAGTTCAAAAGCCGGGAAGACCACGCTCGAATCGCCCATCATGTAGGTGAGCAGCTCGCGAAAAATCTGGTCGCGGTAGTGATCGACCTTGTCGTCGCTGGCGAGGACTTTCTGCGCAAGTTCGACGTCGCGGCGGACTACGGCGTTGAGGGCTTGGCGGACTTGCTCCTCGGCCAGTTCGCTCATGCGCGGCAGATCAACGTACGGTTTTACGCGCGGGTGGCGCAAGATGCGCAGGGCGCCTTGCGCGATGTTTACTGCCTGATCGCCGATGCGCTCGAGATCGTTGTTGATGCGCGAGACGGCCAGCACGAAGCGCAAATCAGCGGCCATCAATTGATGAAGCGCGAGGAGCTGCACCACGCGGTCGTCGATTTCGAGTTGCAGTTCGTTGATCGCGGATTCTTCTTCGAGCACGCGACGCGCCAGCGCTTCGTCGGAGTCCAGCACGGAGTGCACGGATTGGTGCACGGCGCGCTCGGCGAGACTGCCCATCCAGAGAAGGCGCTCTTTTACTTCGTTCAGATCTTTTTCGAAATGCCGCTCCATGGCGTCCTTCCTGTGATTCCTCTAGTCGCTGCGTTTCTAGCTTGGCCCCGAAAGCGCATCCTTCGCTTCGCTCGGAATGACGATATGAGATTCGAGTACTGCCTGCCGAGAGTAGCGCAATTTGCGCGCGCGTAACTCAGAAATCATCCGAAGCGGCCGGTGATATACGCCTCAGTGCGCGGATCCGTGGGAGTCGTAAACAGATGCGGCGTAGGTGTGAATTCAATAAGCTGGCCGGTCAGAAGAAACGCCGTGTAATCGCTGACGCGGGCGGCTTGCTGCATGTTGTGGGTAACGATGGCGATGGTGCAGAGATCTTTCAGCTGCACGAGGAGCTCTTCGATTTTTGCCGTGCTGATCGGATCGAGGGCCGAGCAAGGCTCGTCGAGAAGCAACACCTCAGGCTCGACGGCAAGGCCGCGCGCGATACACAAGCGCTGCTGCTGGCCGCCCGAGAGTTCGTAGGCGGATTTGTGGAGATGATCTTTGACCTCATCCCACAGCGCGGCGTGGCGCAGGCTTTTTTCCACGGCGTCAGCCAGCGCGAGCTTCGAGCCGTTGATGCGCAAGCCGTAGGCGACGTTGTCAAAAATAGATTTGGGAAAGGGATTGGGGCGCTGGAAGACCATGCCCACACGGCGGCGCAGTTGCGTGACGTCTTGCGCGTGAATGTCCTGGCCGTCGAGCAAGATGTCGCCTTCGAGGCGCGAATGGCGCACCGTCTCGTTCATGCGGTTGAAGGTGCGCAGCAGTGTGGATTTGCCGCAGCCTGACGGGCCGATCAGCGCGGTGACTTTGTTGGCGGCGATGCCCAGGCTGATGTCAAAGAGCGTTTGTTTGGCGCCGTAAAAGAAGTTGACGTGCGAAACGGTCATGCGCATGGATGCGGCAGCGGGCATCTCACGGCTCGGAAGTGAACCGCTTGGGGGAGCTATATTTACCGGCAAAGGCGACCTCACAGAAGCGTTCATCATTACGTCCTCGGTATCGAGACACCCCGCGCCAGAATCGCGCGGGCGATAATATTTACCACCAGGATCAAACCCAGAAGCACCAATCCAGCGGCCCACGCCTGACGATGCCAATCGTCGTAAGGTGAAATGGCGTAGGTATAAATCATTACCGGGAGCGAGGCCGTGGGTTGTTCCCAGCCCGGGCTCCAGAAGCGGTTACCGAAAGCGGTAAAGAGCAAAGGAGCGGTCTCTCCGGCGACGCGTGCGAGAGCCAGAAGAATGGCTGTCAAGATGCCGCGATAGGCCGCCGGCACCACCACCGAAGCGATGGTTTTCCATTTGCTGGCGCCGAGCGCCATGGCGCCTTCGCGCAACGAACCGGGGACCGCTTGCAGAAACTGTTCGGTGCTGCGGAGAGTGATGGGAATCATCATGAGCGCCAGGGCGAAGGAGCCGGCGAGCGTCGAATAGTGTTTAAAGGGCAGAACCACCAAGGCATAAGCAAAGATGCCGATGACGATGGAAGGTACGCCGTTGAGCAGGTCCGCCGCATAGCGCACGATGAACGCGATAGTGCCGCCGCTGAATTCGGCGAGATACACGCCTCCGAGGAAACCTATGGGAATCCCAATCAGCGAAGCGAGAAACAGCAGCTTGGCGCTGCCTACGATGGCGTTGGCCATGCCGCCACCGTTTTCACCAACCGGCGTGGGCAGCTTGGTGAAAAAATTCCAGTTGATGGACGTTCCGCCGTGATAGACGAGGTAGCCGAGGATGAAAAAGAGCACAGCCACGGTGATGAACGCCGCCAGACCGGTCATGCCGAGCATGAAGCCGCTGACAAACTTGCGGTAGCGCAGGCGAGCGGTCATGTGCGCCCCATTTCGCTGCCGCGTTGCGCGGTGAGAATGATCAGCAGGCGGGCGAGACCGTTGAGAATAAAGGTGAGGATGAAGAGCACTAGGCCGAGTTCGATCAAAGATTGCAGGTAGAGGTCGCCGGTAGCCTCGCTGAACTCGTTGGCAATGACGGCGGCGATGGAATAACCGGGAGAAAACAAAGACGCGCTAATCGTGGGAGTGTTGCCGATCACCATGGTGACGGCCATGGTTTCGCCCAGCGCGCGAGCCAGCGCCAGAAAAATCGAGCCCATGATGCCGGTGCGCGCGAAGGGCACCACCACTTTCCAGGTCGATTCCCAGCGCGTCGAGCCGAGCGCGAGGGCGGCTTCGCGCTGATCGCGCGGGACGGACAGCAGCACCTCGCGGGAAACGGAAACAATATAAGGGATGACCATGATGGCCAGCACGATGCCCGCGGTAAAAAAACCAATGCCATACGCGGGCCCGGTGAAGAGCGGCAGAAAGCCCAATGTGGATTTTAGGAACGGCTGCATGTACTCGCGCATGAGCGGCACGATGATAAAAATACCCAGCAGGCCGTAGATCACGCTAGGCACAGCGGCGAGCAGATCGATAAAAAATTGCAGCGTATCGGAGATTTTCTGCGGCGCAAGCTCCGCAAGAAAGATGGCTGCACCGATGCCCAGGGGAACGGCGATGGCCAGCGAAACGAACGCGGTAACCAGCGTGCCATAAATAAACGGCAGGGCGCCGAAATCGTCGGCGTTCGGATCCCACGTCGAAGTAAAGAAAAACGCCAAGCCGAATTTGTGACGAGGAAGCGATGAGCCGTGCCAAAGCTCGAAGACGAGAAGAAGGGTGACGAGCACTACGGTGGAAGCGAAAATAAACGTTATGATGCGCGCGATCTCGTCGCCCTGGCGCAGCTTGCTCAGAAAGGAACGCGAGCCCGAGACCGGGCCCGCGTTCGGAACTGTGGTGGTGACTGCCAATTGGTTCTGTCCGTTTCTGCCTGCGGTGCCGTGGCGTGAGGCTTATCGATCACCTCGCTGCCGGCCGTTAGGGTTCCGCCCGACTTCGCGTGACTACTGAATCTTGTCGATGGCCTTGAGCTCCTTAGCCACCACGTCCTTCGGCAGCTTCGCAAAGGAGAGCGGTTCCGCGAAACCCTGACCGTCCGTGAGGGCCCATTTCAGCATGCCCTTGAGCGCGTCGCGCTTGGCAGTATCGCTAAATTTTGCCGGGATGAGCAGCCAGGTGAAGCTGCAGATGGGATAGGCGGTTTTGCCGTCCGCATTGGTGATCGAGACGCGGAAATCATCCGGCATGCTTTTTGCGGCGCTGGCGGCTGCGGCGCTGACGCTCGTGAAGTCGGCTTTGATGAACGCGCCCGAAGCGTTCTTTACGGAGCCGTATTCAATTTTATTTTGCACCGCGTAAGTGAGTTCGACGTAGCCAAAGGAATTGGGCGTCTGCTTGATAAGTCCGGTGACACCTTCGCTGCCTTTGCCGCCCAAACCCACAGGCCAACTGATCGACGAGCCCTTGCCGGGTTTGGTGTTCCAGTCGGGGCTGATTTTGGATAGATAGTCGGTCCAGATGTAGGTCGTGCCGCTGCCGTCAGAGCGATGCACGACGACAATGTCACTCGCGGGGAGACTCACACCCTTATTGGCCGAAGCAATCGCCGCGTCATTCCACTTGGTGATGCGGCCCAGAAAAATTCCGGCCAGCGCTTCCGGGGTGAAGTTGAGCGGCGCATTCACGCCGGGCACGTTATAAATGGGAACCACCGCGCCGAGAACCGTCGGGAAGTGCAGAATGCCGTAGCCGCTGTGCTTGTCGGTGTAGGCTTTGATCTGATCGTCGTTCATCGGCCCATCGGAAGCGCCAAAATCCACCGTGCCTTCGGTAACCTGTTTGATGCCTGCGCCGGACCCAACCGATTGATAATTGATTTGGACGTTGGAGAATTTCTTGTGGTACTCGTCAAACCATTTGCTGTAGATAGCGTTCGGAAAGCTCGCCCCGGCGCCATTGATCAGTAACGCTCCTTGCGCCCAACCGACGCCTGCCAAAGCCAGCACAACGGACAGCACACCAGCGAATCGCTTCATGTCATCTCCGTAGGATTATGCTTTCCCTGAGTCCCAGCAGTGTCTCGCAGGCGTGTTACAGCATTGTTACAGTCCGCGTGGAATTTGGTAGAAGGTCAGGACAGGCCTCTCGCGGCGGACGATTAAGGCGTTTATTATTAGCGGATTAGGCGAGCTCTAAGAAGGTGCTGGCGAGCTCGTTCGTCGCAAAAAGAAACGGGCGGCCCGTT
>JBEKVU010000326.1:0-5245 GCA_049513775.1 Candidatus Acidiferrum sp. | reverse complement strand
GCTCACAACTCCGAGCGCTTGTGTCGCGTTTCGTTGTTGTACTCGTCAAGCCATGTACGTTGGCCCTACACTCCCCAACACTCGATCAAACACCAGAACGCACGACAAGTTGCGGCTCGCCACAATCGAGCTTTGTTCGCAATTTAGCAGCTCCGCACCCGGCGGGAGCCGGGCCTCTAACTAGCGTGCTTTTGACTTCTGTAGTGGCGAATCTTCAGATTCGCGTCTTCGCCCTTTTATGTGCGTCCACGCAGTCCCGGATGGTGCGCCAAAAAATCGCGACGGCGAAAAATACGTGCCGTCAGTTCACAGAATATTTGCCGCCAACTTCAGCTCGCGTGAAGAGGATCCAACGCTCACCCGTCTGGCGGCCGATCGCACCCAGCGGTTTTCCGCCGTCGACCAATACTCCAAACTCCGCGGCGCGACGTGCAATTTCACTTCCTGGCTTGCTCCTGGCTTCAGCGTTACGCGATCAAACGCCGCCAAGGTCCGCGCAGCAAACTGCACACCGTCCGGCCGTTGCTCTGGCGCATCCAGGTACACCTGCGGGACTTCATCGCCACTGACCGCCCCGATATTCTCGATGCGCACGGAAACATCCAGCCCTTCGTCGGCCGCCCGCGTCACCCGTAGGTCGGAATAGCGAAAGCTGCTGTAGGAAAGCCCATACCCAAAGGGAAAGAGCGGCTCGATCCTTTGGTGGTCAAACCACCGGTAGCCCACGTCAAGGCCCTCTGAATACGTCGTCGTACCGTCCACTCCTTTTGCGGATCGCTCCGGGTGCGCCGGATCCGTCGCAGGATAATCCTCAATTCGCTTGGCCCACGTAAACGGCAATCGCCCCGCCGGGTTTACTTTGCCAAGCAGAATATTGGCTGTCGCCCATCCGCCTTCGTCTCCGGGAAACCACATCTGCAGCACGGCTTTCACCTTGCCAAGCCACGGCATCGCCACCGGTTGGCTCACGTTAAGCACCACGATCGTATTCGGATTGACCGCGGCAATTTCCTCGACAAGTTTGTCCTGTTCGCCGGGCAGCGCAAAAATTGGTTTTCCCCGCGTCCAGAGAAACACCACCGCGGTGCGCGCATTCTTCGCGGCATCAATCGCCGCCTGATGATCGCGCCGCCGTTGTTCCGGAGTCACCCAGTTCAAGCGAACCTGCTCCAGTGCGTTAGAAGTATCGCCGCTGGCTTCCACCTTTATTTCGTGCGCCCCCGCCGTCAGCGGGACAGAGCGACGCACATTATCCAGTCCGTCCACCGTCGGGAATCCGTTATCCTGCGTGGCATGTTGAATGTCGCCGTGCACTGTGCCTTTGGCCGCTCCCGTTCTGCCCACCTCCCGGCCATCGATGCGCAAAACGCCACGCGCCCCGAGTGTCTGCAGATAAATCCAGTAATCGCCCGCACCTGGTACGGTGAGCGTGCCGTGCCATGTGACTTGTCCGTTGGCCGGCAGCGCCGCGTGGTTGCTGTGCGTGAAATCAATTCGCTTGTCCACGCTCACGGTTCCCGCGCTATCCGTGCGCAGCAACCCCGGCTGGCCGTCATGCGATAGCAACTCCGCGCCGATCGGCGTTCCGGTCATATCGTCATCCACGGCAAAAGTGACGTGCGCTTCCGGGGCGAATTTTTGCAGCGCTTCCCGCGGCCCGATCTGTCGCTCGGCAATTCCCGGCGAGCGTTCCCCAAACGCTCCGATGGCTGCAACCTGCCCGGCGCCAGGTCCGATCATGGCCAGCGAGCGCAGATCTTCCGGTTTTAGCGGCAGGGCGCGCTCGTTCTTGAGCAACACCGCGGCATCTTCCGCGGTCTTTTGAATTACCGCCGCACTTTGCTCGATCTCCTGCGGCGTGATGTTGTGCCTTTGCTGGCCATCCAGGTATCCAAATCGATCCATCTCATAAAGCACTCTTCGCGCTGCCGCCGTGATGGTCGCCTCGGTGACCGTTCCCTCTTTCAAAGCATCGCCCATCGTCTTCACTTCGACATTCTTCGGAAAGCCTGAAAGGTCGAGACCGCCTCCAGGCTCCTCCGGAATGCTTCCGCCGACCAGGCCGGCTAGCGCGGCGTCATTCGGTTTGCTCTCTGCCAGGCTGCTCCCCGGCGTGCCGGCGAAGAAGGCGTAGATCATTCCACTGAACGGGCTGCCCGCAGGCATCGGTCCCGGCATCTCCATGTCGAGCCCTTCATTAATAAACGAAACGCTGTGCACCGCACCCCAGTCCGAAGTGACGAAGCCCTGGAACCCCAGTTCACCTTTCAGAAGCGTTTTTAGGGTGTCGGCATTGCCGCAGGCGAACGGCCCGTTCACGCGGTTGTAGGAACACATTACCGAGGAGGCGCCCGCCTTTACCGCGTCAACAAAAGGCGCCAAGTAAACCTCGTGCAAGGTCTGCTGGTCCACGACCACGTTGAAAGATTCCGTGTCGTAGGCAATGAAATGTTTCGCCTGCGCCATCACCCCTTGCGCTTGTGCCCCGCGAATCTCCGCGGCCCCCATTAGCCCCGTCAGCAATGGATCTTCGCCAAAAGTGTTGTATCCACGCGTGAACGTGAGATCGCGATCGATGTTGATAAAAGGCTGCAGCACTACATCAATTCCGAGTGAACGCGCTTGCCGTCCGATCACCGCTCCGTTGGCTTCCGCGTCCTTTACACGGAATGTGGCCGCCACGCCCATCGTGGCCGTTTCCGCCTGGGACGGAACACGCGTCAATACGCCCGGTGGCCCATCAGCGAAACGCAGCGATGGGACGTGCAATCGCGGAACTCCGGGCAAATATCCGGCTTGCCCCTGATTCTCGGAAGCATCCTCTACTCCGCCGCGAATCAGATTCATCTTCTCTTCGAGGGTCATCTGCCCGAGCAAGCGGTCGATCCGCGCTTCATCCGCTTTCTCCGCGGGAACGCTTTGACCTAGAGACGCGCAACACGCTACGCCGAGAACCAACAAAACCGGAAACCATCGCTCCGGAATTACGGACATATGCCCCCCTGCTTTTTTTACGCTGCCCTTATATCACACTGTTCGGCTACCCTTTCTCCGCTCGTGCGCGCGATCGGAACCCACTCGTAACTCAGGTGGTTACTCACTGGCGTTAGCCGCACGCTCTCCGTTAAGATGCGCATCGTCCGGAACGCATCGTTCTGGACCCGTCGTTCTCGAATTGAATGGAAGAAAGCTCGGAGGCCAGCGCGATATGCCGTTCATGCGTTCGATGCTGCTCGCCGCGGCGCAAAATCGCTGGCTGCGCGATCATGCCTCGCACTATAAATTTGTTCGCCGCACCGTATCGCGTTTCATGCCCGGCGAAACCCTGGGCGAAGCGCTGCTCGCCGCGCAGCGCCTGCGCGCGAAAAACATCGCCGCGGTCCTCACTCACTTGGGCGAGAACATCACCGACCTCGACGAAGCGAACCAAGTCGCCGCGCATTACATCGACGCGCTGAACCGCATTCACGACGTCGGCCGAGGCCCTCTCGCCACCGAAATCTCCGTCAAGCTCACGCAACTCGGCCTCGACCTAAACCCTGATCTCTGCTACGAAAATCTGCAAAAAATCATCGTCCAGGAAAACCAAGATGCCACGGTCTGGATCGATATGGAATCCAGCGAATACGTGGACCGCACGCTGGCCATTTATCATCGCGCCGCGCAGTCTTTCTCAAATGTGGGGATTTGCTTACAGGCGTACTTGCATCGCACCAACGCTGATCTTGTCGCTCTGCTGCCGCTGCGTCCCGCCATCCGTTTGGTGAAAGGCGCGTATAACGAACCGCCAGGCATCGCCTTCGCAAACAAAATCGATGTCGACAAAAACTATTTCCTTCTCGCCAGCGAAATGCTCCGCGCGCAAAAAGCCGGCGCCTGTCAGCGCGCCGCGTTCGGCACGCATGACATTGCGCTGATTCGCCGCCTCGCCGATCTGGCCGCCGCCGAAGGGCTCGCCCCGCCATCCTTTGAAGTGCAAATGCTCTACGGCATTCAGCGCGCCGAGCAAGAACGCCTGGCAAGCGCAGGCTATCGCTCGGTAGTTCTCGTGGCGTATGGAACCTTCTGGTATCCATGGTTCGTGCGGCGCCTCGCGGAGCGCCCCGCCAACCTGTGGTTCATGCTCCGCAATTTCTTCGCGCGATGATTTTTAGTCTGGCGGGATGCAAGGGAATTCCGGAAGGAAAAACAAAAATGGTCGGGACGACTGGATTCGAACCAGCGACCTCACCCACCCCAAGGGTGCGCGATACCAGGCTTCGCTACGTCCCGACCGGGAGTGCGCCAATGTCCCGATCACACGCGCGTTGCCGTGCGAGCGAAACAATGACGACTTTAAGCGGCCGCTGGGAGCTTGTAAAACAGGCCCGACAACGGTTCAGCCTAGGAGTTCAAGGCTATCATCGCCGTTCAAGAAGCGTCAAGAAAGCGCGGAGGGAATCGCGCAAATCGAGCAGCATCTTGCGGTTCAGCAGTTGCGCTGGATGGGGTTGCGCCGGATTCGGATGCGCAGCCAGTTCTCCACCTTCTCCGCGCATACCGCCGCGTTGCTCGATGCGTGATTCTGGGTCGCGGACATCGGGGCTGGTCAACTGGAACTCCGCCGGGGCTCCTCGCGACTCGAGCACCACATGCGGATCCCGCAGATGACGCCGTGCGCCCGCGATCGTAAAGCCCTCGTCGTACAGCAACCGCTTGATTTGCCGCACCATCTCCACATCGGCGGCGCGATACAAGCGGTGGCCGCTGGCGCTTTTCACCGGCTCGAGCATGGGAAATTCCGTCTCCCAGTAACGCAACACGAAGGGTTTCAAATCCGTCATGCGGCTGACTTCGCCGATGCGGTAATAATCTTTTTCCGTGGTCGTCTGTGGAGCGGCTGCGCTGCCGGCCATTTTTATTTCCTGTTCGGAGGGGGGACGGCTAATCGTAGCAGTTTACGGCACTTTTTTCAGCGACGGTTTTCGTCGTCCAGAGCGACTTCACCGCTCGACTTTAGCGTTCGTCTTCAGAGTGGTCTTCGCGTTTTTCGCGCTTGCGCATGCGCTGGATAAAGCGAATCGGTGTTCCTACGAAATCGAATTTGGCGCGCAGTTCATTTTCAAGGAAGCGCTGGTAACTGAAATGCAGCGGCTCTTTTTGGTTGGTGAAGATCAGGAAAGTCGGTGGCGCGGTTTTCGCCTGCGTCATGTAGTAGATACGCACGGGCCGCGCTTTCGGCGTGGTACCGCGCTGCAAATCCACT
>JBEKVU010000325.1:0-5246 GCA_049513775.1 Candidatus Acidiferrum sp. | reverse complement strand
GACCCGAGGCCCGGTACATCCTGTACGGGTACAGTGAGGCAAAGACGGTAGCGATGCTCTGTGGCGCTTCCGGTGAAGGCGGCGGAAGTGCAAGTGATTGCCACGACAGAACCGGCTCTGCAGTCGGAAGGCCCGCAAGGTCTCGAAAACCTCGTCGAGGGCATGGGATGGTCGCTTGGCACTCAACCCTTACCCCCGCGCCAAGAGACCATCAACGGGCATGATTTTGAACGAACTGATGCTCAAACTGAGGTGAACTCACCGACGCAGGGAAAGTCTGAGGTCCGGGCGAGCTTTTACGCAGCGCGGGTAAACTCCTACGTTGTGATGTGGAGCCTGGTAGGCTATTCGGATGACGAACGAGAGCGCCTCGTCGCGGGGATGAATACCGTGAACATTTTTGCGCCTCGGCCTACCGCACCTTCTACCTCGCTTGCCGCAGCCCCGACTAGTAATCCTGCGAAATCGATTGCGCCGGATTTGCAGGTGCGCCTTGATGCCTTCCTGGCAGCATGGCTCGCGGCCCGCGACCAGACCAAGACGCTCGGCTTCCTCGACCCCGCAGCCTATGTCACTCGACCGCTGATAGGAACATATTGTGACGGCTGGTATCGGAAAGGCGAATCTGCCCAGCGGGCGGCGCAGCTTGTCGCGCAGAATTTGATGGGAGTTCCCGCAGAATTCCCAAAGAGTACGCTGCCGTCGACGATTTTCAAGGCATGGGAGCACCTGCCCCCACAGTGGGTCAGTGCAGCGGCAAATAACGTCACCACAGATCACTACCTCGTCGCTACGCTAAACCCCGAGTCTCTCGGTCGCATCTTCAGCGGGGCTTTTGCGCATTCGGATTATGAGGTATTTCTGCAAAGCGAGATCCAGAAGAGCGGCAGCGCCTACTGGATCGTGTTCCCCGAACTGCGGCCGAACGGCGATGTCTTTGTGATCTTCACCCTTTGGCAGCAGAGCCCCAAGACTTGGAAAATAACCCACATCGATATGGTTTGCCAGTAGCGAAACACGTTCCGCCTTCGACGTAGAGCAATTATTGCGCGGCTTGCGGGAGCCAAGAGAAGCCCTAGCGGTTAGAAGCCGGGGGCGCCGGTGGCGGCTGGGCGCATTTCGGTGGGCGGGACGGCGGCGCTGCCGAGGCGCCAGTTGGTGAAGTAGACCTGGCTTAGAGACATCAGGCCGGTGTAGAGGTAGCCCCAGACGAAGAGGAGCAAGAAGGGAACGGTGGCGTAGTTTTCGCGGAGGATGGAATAGACGACGGTGGCCGCAAAATAGATTCCTAGTAGAACTTCCCCGTAGGCGATCCACCCTGCCTTGTTGCGATAGGATTTTTTCGCGATAGTTCCGGTTTTTCCGGCGATATTGAATTTTGGGGTGCGCGCGAATTCGGATTTCTTGCCGATGATAGCTTCGATCACCGCTTGCGCGTTGCGCACGGAAATGCCGATCCCCGTGGCCATGACGAATGGCAAATACCAGAAGGTGCGCCACCAAGTCTTAGGCCGGAGTTCGCGCTGCGAAACCAGATAGAAGCTCGAGATGGAGCAGGTGGAGGCGAGGAAAAGCGGCAAATCGATCAGCAGCATCTGGAACCAGCCCTGATAGAAGCGCACGATCATGGCGGGGAGCAGCAT
The DNA here is from genome assembly GCA_049513775.1 of Candidatus Acidiferrum sp. Taxonomy (GTDB): domain Bacteria; phylum Acidobacteriota; class Terriglobia; order Acidiferrales; family UBA7541; genus Acidiferrum. The sequence continues at coordinate 3,603 of JBEKVU010000325.1, read as the reverse complement.
GGTCGAGAGGATGACCATCAGCGGATAGGAAATGTTGGCGGTGAGGTGAAAAAAGGCTTCGGCTTTGATGTGCCAGGGCATGTTCGAGCGAAAGACCTTCGGCAGAATTTTTTTCGCGGTTTGCATTAAACCTTTGGCCCAGCGAGCTTGCTGGGCTTTGAAGCCATTCATGTCCACGGGAAGTTCGCTGGCGCAGGCAATTTGCGGCAGGTAGAGAAATTTCCAGCCTTTTAATTGCGCGCGATAAGAGAGATCGGTGTCTTCGGTGAGGGTGTCGTGCTGCCAGCCGCCGGCTTGATCGATGGCGACGCGGCGCCAGACGCCGGCGGTGCCGTTGAAATTGAAGAAGGTGCCGCGGCGGGAGCGGGCGCCGTGTTCGACCACGAAGTGGCCGTCGAGCAGAATGGTTTCGACGTTGGTGAGCAGAGAATAGTCGGAGTTTAGATACGTCCAGCGGGTTTGCACCATACCGATACCTGAACCGGTTTCGGGAGTCATGAAATAGGGAATGGTGAGACGGAGAAAGTCCGGCTCGGGGACGAAGTCGGCGTCGAAGATGGCGACGAATTCGCCTTTGCTGGTGCGCAGGCCGTTTTCAAGGGCGCCCGCTTTGAAACCTTCGCGATTGGTGCGGTGGATGTAGGTGATGGGCAAGCCTTGCGCGGCGTAACGGTCGACGCAATCGCTGGCGACCTGGCGGGTTTCGTCGGTGGAGTCGTCGAGGACCTGGACGTCCAGCAATTCTGGCGGGTAATCGAATCGCGAGATGGCTTCGACGAGGCGTTCGATGACGTAGCGCTCGTTGAAGATGGGGAGCTGGACGGTGACGCGGGGCCATTGCCGGACTGGGGGTGGGGGCGGAGGAACGTTTTTGGAATACGCGAAATATTCGTAGACCAGCCAGTAGCGGTGCAGGCCGTAGGCGGCCAGGACGAACAGCACGATGAAGTAGGGAATCATCATCGACAGGTCGAAGGCGTTGGCGTGGTACATACCGCTGAAGGTGCGGTCAGTGATTTTTCGCCAGTAGTGGCTGAAACCGCCTTGCGCGGCTAGGAGACTGGCGATTAGGGTTAATGCGGGCACGGTCGGTGTTGGATCCTGGGGGCCGATGGCGGAGATGCGGCCGCGACGGCGCGTTGGAATTATACGGCATAAATGGTTGGGCCAGAGAGCGGGCGGCTTTGAGCTGAAGGAAAACAAAAAAAGCATATACCGAACGCAGAGACACAGAGAACGCCGAGAGAAGCAGGCTTCTGGCACAACTGCGTTTATGCGGTTAGGACGATTTTGCCGTGGGCGCCGGGTTCGAGGACTTCGCGGTGGGCGCGGGCGGCTTCGGCCAGTGGCAATTCTTTGTTGACGATGGGACGGAGGGTGCCGTTTTCCATGCCTGCTTCGATGGCGGCGTGGACGTCGGCGGTCTCGGCGGGCGTTAGCGCCCAGAGGGTGAAGCCGCGGGCGGAGGCGCGGCGGGCCATGAGGTCGCGCGGGTTGATGGTGATTTCGCCGCGGTTGCCGACGACGATGACGCGACCGTTGGTGGCCAGCATTTTCAGGTCGGCGGCGAGATTCAGGTGCGCGGCCATTTCGACGATGACGTCGACGCCGCGGCCTGCGGTGGCTTGCATGATTTGGTCGGTGTAGCCGGGTTTGGAGTGATCGAAGACCTGGTGGGCGCCTTCGCGCACGACCATGTCGAGGCCCTTGGCGCTGCTAGCGGTGCCCAAGACGGTGAGTCCGGCGGCCCGGGCGATTTGCACGGTGGCGGTGCCGACGCCGCCGCTGGCGCCGTGGACTAAAACAGTTTCCGAGGCGTGGGCTTGGGCGGAGTGATAGAGCGCGTGATAGGCCGTGGCGTACGGGACGTAGACTGCGGCGCCTTGGGAATAGCTGATTTTTTCGGGCAGACGGTAAACCTGGTCTTCAAGGGTTAGCGCGTATTCCGCGTATGCGCCCGTTAGTGTTTTGGCGGTGTAGACGCGCTCGCCGACTTTTACTTTTTTAATGCCTTCACCGGTGGCTTCGATGACGCCGGCGGCGTCCGAGCCCGGGGTGTAGGGCAGCGGTGGTTTGACAGCGTAAGTGCCTGCGCGCATGTAGGTGTCGTAGGGATTGACGCCCGCGGCATGAATGCGTACGAGCACTTGGCCCGCGGCGGGTTTGGGTGTGGGGATTTCTTCGAGCTTTAATTCTTCGGGGCCGCCGAATTTGTGGACTTGGATGGCTTTCATGGGGTTGCTCCTGAGGGTGAAGATGCCGCCCGGAAGGGCGGCGCTACAAAACCGTATGGCTCGCGCTACAGAGTCAAAGTCTACAAAATCAAAGGCCCAGGTCTGAAGACCCGCCGCTACAACTGCCGCTAGAAAGCACTACGCGATTGGTTAGAAATGGTCGTCTACCGTGACGGTCGGGCCGCCTTTTTGGAGTTGTCCGGTGATTTGCGCCCAGGCGGTGGTTTGCCAATTGTCTTTGCCTTTTTTCAGTGGGATCCAGGGCGGGAGCGTCTGGCTTAAATAGGTTCCGAGCGAATAGATATATGGCTCGTACATATTGCGAAGCTTGATGAGCTTTTGATCGGCGGCTTCGCCGTCGCTCAGCTTGAGGCCATTTTCCGCGAGGACGTCGCGGATGTGGCGAAGGTTTTCCGGGTTAAGACGGTCGTAGGGGAGCGGGGCTGGGGAAACGCCGAAGACTTGCGCGAGATCGACGACGGCGTGGCGGGCGATGGCGAAGGTGAGTTCGGCTTGCTTTTCGCATGCGCCTTCGATGCCCACGATCACGAGCGCACAGGTGTCGAGGATGGAGGTGAGCGAGGCCACCCAGGACTGGTTGTCATGCTGCGAGCGGAAAAACGCGAGCACGGGATAGGAAAGATGGCTTTCCATGAGCTCGGCGCACCAACGCTCCCAATCTTTCAGGAGTACGCCGAGCGCTTCTTGGCCTTGCGCGTAGCTGTGGCGGCGGAGAAGTTCGCCGGCGGTTGGCGGGGTGCCGGCGCGGGAATCGAGAAGCGAGATATTTATTTCTCGCGAGGCGAACGAACCGTAAATGAAGGGCAGGTAGCCGATCACCGCGGCGAGAAATCCGAAGCCGAAACCGGCTTCGGTGACCACCAGGAAGCGAGCCAGGCCAGAACGTGGGACAACGTCGCCAAGGCCCAAGGTAAAGAAAGTGGTTCCGCTGAGGTACATGTCGGTGTTGAAGCTGCTGGTGCCGTTGGTGGTAGCCACCGCGGAACCTGCGCCGAATTGCATGAGCCCAAAGCTAAACACCAGACCAACGGCCCAAACGCCCACCAGCACCAGCAGGGAACTGGGCCCATAAAAGCCGAGCATCGTTTCGCGACGCTTGGGGGCTTTAACCACGCTGATCATGAGCTTCCAGAACTGCCAAGTGAAACGGTAAAAGAAACGCGTGAAGCGAAACTTGCGCGTGACGCGACGAGGTAGAATGATGGCCTCAAAGGCGTCCCAAATCACGGTGACGAACATGGCTACGCCCAGGGCGAAAATGCCGGGGGCCGGAATCATGCGTGGGAGTGGCGGGATATTCATAGGGTTGGCGAATCGGCGGCCGGCCGAGTGATGACCGCCGATTGTA
>JBEKVU010000324.1:0-5264 GCA_049513775.1 Candidatus Acidiferrum sp. | reverse complement strand
CGCGAGGAGCACGCCGCTGCGGAGCAGCATGCCCATGAGCTCATCGACGCGCTTATCCATCTGCAATTGCGTTTGTTCCGTGCTCGACCGTTCTGCGCTTTGGGCGTTCATCTTAGAATTTCCCAGCAATGCCGTTGTAAATCATTTCCACCGCCAACGCCCCGATTACCACGCTGAAAACAATGCGCAACGTTTTTACTTTCGCGCCCGCCAGCACCCGTGCGCCCAGCAGCGAACCGACCAGCACGCCCAGCATCACTGGCATGGCCAGCCCGGGATCAATGTAGCCGCGGCTCAGATAGATTCCCGCGCTGGCCGCGGCGGTGACGCCGATCATGAAATTGCTGGTCGTGGTGGACACCTTGAACGGCAACTTCATCGCCTGGTCCATGGCCAGTACTTTTACCGCGCCGGAACCAATCCCCAGCAGACCGGACAAAACTCCCGCGATATACATGATCAAAAAACCGAGCGGTACGCGTCGCACGTGATATGTCTCGAGGCCATTCGCGGTTGGATACGTGCTGTCCATGTGCAGCCAGGTGGCAATTTTGTCCGGAGCTTGATTCTCGGTGGCGTGGGGATGTTGCCGATACGAAGCGTATGCGGAGTACAGCAGCACGACGCCGAAAATGATGGCGATGATCGAGGCCCGCAGATATAACGCCAGGGCCGCGCCGGAAAGCGCGCCAATCGTGGTGGCAATCTCTAGAAACATGCCCACGCGAATGTTGGAGTAGCCGTCGCGCACGTAGGCGGCGGCGGCGCCGGAGGAAGTGGCGATTACCGAGACGAGCGCCGCGCCAATGGCGTAGCGGAGGTCCACGCCGAAGAGCAGCGTCAGCATCGGTACGATGACCACGCCGCCGCCAAGTCCCGTGAGCGCACCCAAAAATCCCGCGAGCAGCGCGCCAAAGCCGATGAAGGCGGTGAATTCTAGTGTTGTAATGCTCGTCATGCCTCGCTCCCGTCCCCTTCGATGCTGCTATTAGGTGGTTGGACGGGGAGTATTCCATCACATTTGGCGGCCGATAAACGCTCCAATCTGGCTTTCTGCATCCAGGAAACCCGACTAAACTCATTTCATGCAAAAGTGGTCTCGGCGCTTATCGGAAATTCAGCTAAAAAAGGAGCAACTATGCCATGCCCGGTCGTGCATTTTGAAATCGGCTGTAAGGATACGCAAAGGACGCAAGAGTTTTACGGGAAACTCTTTGACTGGAAGATGCAATCCGCTGGTCCGGCGGTGATGATCGATGCCGAAACGCCCGGTATCGGCGGTCACATTACCGCGCTCGGCCACGAACCGTTTCACTTCACGCACTTCTACGTGCAGGTGGATGACGTCGCCGCGTACCTCGCAAAAGCCGCGACCATAGGGGGCAAGACGTTGGTTCCGCCGATCGATATACCCACCGGAACGTTTGCGTGGCTGCAGGATCCGGAAGGCAACACCGTCGGTCTATGGAAGCCGAAGCCGTAAGCCAGAAGCGTGTCGGGCATCCGCTGAAGCGACAAAAAATGATCGATTTGCCGGCCGACGCGAAACGTTCCCAAGTACCTATTGGGCAGCGCCCGAGCCATCTTTAAACGAAATCAAAACCAAATGCGTTTCCGCCCCATCGGCTACGGTGGATTTCGGCTCGGCGGCGGGCGGCAACCAGAGCATTTCGCCGGCGTGCAGCGTCCGGGTGGACTCCCCGGGGATGCCTGCAACTTGAATCTGGGCGCCCGAAACGGCAACGAGCAATCCGGGCGATGCGTGCGGCCTATCCATGATGTCGCCGCTTTTGCGGACCACCACGCTGGAAACTCTTATCTCGTCAGTTTCAAACATCGGCCGCGTCGAGAGCGACGCGGCCGGCGCGTCGGCGCTTACGTCGCACACGCCAGCATCGCCGGGCACAATTTTGTCGCACAAATTTCGCGGCTCGCCCTGGGGGTGCAGCAGTTCAATCGTGAGGTTGTTAAACGGTACGCCGGCGTCGGCCTTCACCAGGTGCGCGAAACCGCCGCGCGAATAGTTTACTTGGCCATCGACGGTCTTGCCGCGCACTTCCGGCTTGCCCGCGACATCGTTGGCGAAGTCCGCGGCGCCAAGGCTAATCGCGAGGTAAGGCTTATCGTGCGCATGCAGCAGCGTGGTTTCGCCCGCGGGAAGTACGAAGCGGAAGACGCGCACGTAAGAATTTTCCAGGGCGAGGTGATGATGCGACTCGCTTGTCATGTCCACGGCGGATGGGGCCTGCGCCAGCAGCGGAATGCCCGCGAAAAATAAAGTCGCGACGAGGCGAGTTCGTACACTTGTAAGATTGCTGGACATTTTACGCCAAGCGCTCGAAAATTCCCGCCGCGCCCATGCCGCCGCCGATGCACATGGTGACCATGCCGAAGCGGCCGTTCTTGCGTTCTAGATCGCGAATCATAGTGGCCGTAAGCTTGGCGCCCGTGCATCCGAGCGGATGCCCCAGAGCAATCGCCCCGCCGTTGGGATTCACGCGTGAGGCATCGAGTCCGGCCTGCTGAATCACCGCCAGCGATTGCGCGGCAAACGCTTCATTGAGTTCGATCACATCGATCTGGGAGAGAGACAGGCCCGCTTGTTTGAGGGCTTTGGGAATGGCGAACACCGGACCGATGCCGAATTCCTCCGGCTTGCATCCGGCGGTCGCGTAGGCCACAAATCGCGCGAGCGGCTTCAGCCCCAGTTCTTTTGCACGCGCGTCGCTCATCACTACGCACGCTGCCGCGCCATCGCTCATGGGCGAACTGTTTCCCGCCGTGACCGTGCCCGTAGCGTGAAACGCCGGCTTCAACTTTGACAGCACGTCGTAGGAAGTTTCCGCGCGCGGCAGTTCGTCGGTATCGAAGGTAATGGTTTGCGTTACGGCTTTCGCCGGCTTGCTGCCGTTTTTTCCGCCGGCTGCCGCGCCATTCACCAGTGTGGTGATTTTCACCTGCACCGGCACGATCTCGTCTTTAAATTTTCCTTCGGCAATCGCGGCCAGCGCTTTACGGTGCGATTCCGCCGCGAACTGATCGGCTTGCTCGCGTGCGATGCCGAATTTTTTGGCGATATTTTCCGTGCCCAAGCCCATGTTGATATAGGCGTCGGGATAGTTGTCGATCAACCAGGGATTCGGCGAGATTTTATTTCCGCCCATCGGCACCAGGGACATGGACTCCGTCCCACCGGCCACAATAATTTCCGCGCCGCCCGAGCGAATGCGCTCGGCTGCCAGAGCGATAGCTTGCAAGCCTGAAGAGCAGAAGCGATTGATGGTCATCGCGCTCGTTTCGACCGGCAGGCCCGCGCGCAACGCGGCAATGCGCGCCACGTTCATGCCCTGTTCGCCCTCGGGCATGGCGCAACCCAAAATCACATCATCGACATCCTTGGCGTCGAGCCCCGCCACGCGCGCGAGCGCTTCTTTGATCACCAGCGCCGCCAAATCGTCCGGACGCGTGGTGCGCAACGTCCCTTTGTAACCCCGCCCCACCGCAGTACGCACCGCAGAAACAATCACCGCTTCCGCCATAAAATGACCTCGTAAAAAGATAGACGCGAACTATGCGCGCATTGATAACGTGCCAACACCATTGGATGCCGTTCCCGCAAAAAAAGCAAGATTATGGGGATGTTTGCGGTTGTTGGCCGGCGGGAGACTGAAGCTCAGCAAAAAAAAAGAACCGCGTCGCGATGAGCGCTGAGTATAAACACCCAATCAAAACGTGATTCAAAGAATGAATCTGTTCGGAAGTATTTTGGCTGGGCGTTATTTGCTCTCGGGGGCAGAAGCTTTGGCAGTTTGCTTGGCCCGCGCGGCCGAGCTGATGGTGGCTTTGTCCTTGGGAATGGAGTTGTTTTGATTGGCCGGCTTCGGTGCCACGACCGGTGCAGGGGCAGTTCTTTCGGCCTCGGGGGCGGGCTTACTGTGAGAAACGGGTTGGACGCTCATGAGACACCTCTTGAAACGTATCGGCTGAAACGGCAAAAGCTTTAGTTCATCACCAGAAAAATATTAGGTTGATCTAAAGTCTTTATTTTCAGCGCAATTAGAGCGTTGATCCGCAGTCCCGGCGCTCGGCATGGCGTCATCGCCCCTTGATCGGCGCGCCTTTCCGCGGAATGAAGATTTCGCCCGGCGGCGTGACCTTGAATTTCTTAGAATAATCGCCCTGATTCACCGCGATTCCCAATCGCCCCCGTGAATTGATATAGAGCAACGGCTCGCCAACCGCCACGTCCATAAAGGTTCTTCCGAACGGCAACATGAGGGGTTTCTTATCCAGCTGAAATGAAATTTTGTCGCCAAAGTTGTAGCCCAATTGTTTGATTTCGTCGGCGGTGATGTCCGTGATCAAAGAGCCGAAGGGATCGTCGAGCCCAATCACGTCGCCGGCGACTCCTTTGTCCGTCACGGTGGCGGTCTTCGGCGTCATCCGGACTAGCTGAGCAACTTCGGGACCGGCGAGCGTGTAGTCCCAACCCATTACCAGGTGCGCTCCGGCCGGAGAAAAAATATCGCGGCCATGGAACGTGGAGGAAATCGCCGCCTGAATCATCCAATTCGTATTGGTAATTTCGTAGGCGTGATCCAGGCCGTCGCGATCGATCACCGGGGTGATCAAACCATTGTCCGGCAGGACAAAATATTGCCCTTTTTTTGATTTCACGATTACGGCCTTGCGTGAGGTGCCGACGCCGGGATCGATGACCGCAACAAAAACTGTGCCGGCCGGATAATATTCCGACACTGCGGCGAGAAACCGAGAACCTTCTTCAATAGAAAATGGCGTCACCTGATGCGTGATGTCCATGATGCGTATGTCTGGACCGATCCCAAGCATCACGGCTTTGCAAAGCGCTACCGCATCGTTCGCGGTTCCGAAGTCGGTCATGAACACCAACGTGGGTCGTTGCGTGCTCGCGGCGCCAGAAATTGGTGCTTGAGTGCCCGCAGTTTTTGGGGCGGGCGGGTGTGAGCAGGCGGCGCAAAAGATGCAGAGCGGCGCGAGCAAGAACATCCAGGATTTTGTGGCCAAGAGATTTTTTTCTTTGCGAAGACGACGAATCATCAGTTCTCCCTGTGATTGAAGAATTATACACAACGCAAGCCGACCAACCGATTCATCCGATTTATTCCTTGAACGCACGATTTGCGTTGGCTTACTTCGCCGGCTTCAGTAAGCTTGAACGGCTTTGTGGGGGCCTCGTTTCATCCAGAATTTCACCGCGCCGCATGTGTCCAGCCCGGACGGTA
>JBEKVU010000323.1:0-5267 GCA_049513775.1 Candidatus Acidiferrum sp. | reverse complement strand
GGATCTTGGTTAGGAGCTTGCCTCCAACGTCTTCGATTTCGTCCGAGCGGAGGCGGCGGATTTCTTCGACCACCGCGAGAGGCAGAGCGAAGCTGGTAGCGCCACAGCGAACAAAGAGCGCCGGAGAGATGATCAGGGTGAGCGGCACTTTCAGCGTAAATTTCGTTCCACTGCCCGCGGTGCTCTGGATATCGATTTCGCCATTCAGGGCGCTGAGATTGGCGCGGACAACGTCCAGGCCTACGCCACGACCGGCCAATTCGGTTTTTACCGGGGCGGTGGAGAAACCGGGATGGAAAAGCATCTCGCGCAAATCGCGCTCGGTAAGGCGATCGGCGGTTTCAGGGGACACGAGCCCGCGCTCGATGGCACTTTGTTTTACGCGCTCGTAGTCGATGCCGCGGCCATCGTCTTCAACTTCAATATAAATGTGATTGCCACGATGATAAGCGCGTAGGGCGACGCGTCCGGTGCGGGGTTTGCCTAGCGCAACGCGATCTTCGGACCGTTCGATGCCATGGGCCACGGAGTTGCGGACGAGATGAACGAGCGGATCGGAGATTTGCTGAATGATGTTGTTGTCGAGTTCGGTTTCGCTGCCCGTGGGATCGAGTTCGACGGATTTTCCGGCGGATTTTGCGGCATCGCGAACGGCACGGGACAGGCGCGAGTAGAGCGTGCCGATGGGCACCATGCGTGCGGCAGTGAATTCGTCCTGCAGGTGATGGGCTAATTTCGTGAACTCATCGATGTCGCCTTCGACGCGGCCGATGAAACCCTGGAGTTGCGAGAGGACTTCGTTGACGTCGGCGGAAATTTCGGCCATGGAGCGCGAGAGGATGCTGAAGTCGTCGTAGCGATCCATTTCAAGTTCGCTGAACTCCGAGAAGAACGAAGTTTCTCCAGCGGCGACACTGGTGAGCATTTCCGGAGTGTGCGCGGTTTTCCACGCGGCGTTGCTGCGGGATGTGTTGATGCGGGTAAATTCGTATTTATCCTGGAATTCCGAGACTTTGCCTTGCAGACGTTCGCGGGAAAAGCTGAGCGTCTCGACTAGTTTCTCGAGTTCGTCGACGCGGCCGACCATCCGGGTGCGGTTGATGACCAGTTCGCCGACGGTATTCATCATGCGGTCGAGGCGCTCGAGGGCGATGCGGACGGACTTGGCGGCAGCGGCGTTTGCGGGCTGCGGCTTGGAAGATTTCTTTGTGGATGCCGGAGACGCAGCGTGTGGCGCGTCCGCAACTTCGGCGAGGGCTGCTTCAGGATTGGTGACGACTTCGAATTCATCGCTATCGGCCGGGGCGAATTCGGCGATGCGGCCGAGCAGAGAGTCAACAACGACGCGCATTTCCGCATCATCGATGAACTCGCGGTGCAGGGTCTTTTTTAGGATGTCCACGGATTCGAGGCAGATATCGACGACCGACGGCGACGGATCCAGCTCGCCATCGCGCAGGCGGCCGATCAGATCTTCTACGCGATGAGCAATGGCGCCGAGGCGTTTTAGTCCGACTTGCGCGGCGGAACCCTTTACGGTGTGAATGGCGCGGAAAAGTTTGTTGATTTCTTCGGGATTGTTGCTGCCTTCAAGTGAGAGCAGGCAGTCGCTGACGATTTGCAGATGCTCTTCGGCTTCGGGCTGGAAGAATTCGAGGATTTCGTCGGGGACTTCGTCGTCCGCCGGCAAAGTATCGAAGTAAGAACCAGTGGCGTCGACATCCGGGAGTCCGGTAACCGCCGCGCTCGCAAATTCGGTTTCGGAATTCGGCGCAGGTTCTTTTAAGGCGAAGCGCGAGGATTCGCTCGGGAACGCGAAACGGTAGCGATCTTTGAAAGCGGCGATGTCGTCGACAGTTTCGTTACCGGTGTCGCTGATTTCGAGCAGGTCGGTTTCGAGCAGGGAGATGCCGTCGGACAAAAATTCCGTCAGCGGGCCATGCAAGTCGCTGCCGAGCGAAACGCTCATGGCGTATTGAAAGACGTGGGCGAGCTTGGCGGCGATTTCCGAAAAGCGCGGGTAGCCGTAGCTGGCGGATGTGCCGCTGAGCGTGTGCGCGGAGATGTACAGGCGCTCGACGTCTTCGCGACGGGGCTCGAAGTCCTGCAGTACGCCAACGTATTCGCGCAGACACTGCAGATGCTCCGCCGCTTCCTGCAAGAACATTTCGACGGCTTCGCGGTCGGGAGTGTTCACGCGCGACCCTCCGCCAGGAGCTGGCTCTTCAGCGCTTCTTCCACGGTGGGCTTGCGGTAAAGAATGCAATCGTTGAGAACGATGGCCTGGAATTTCACCGGCATTTTGGAGATGGATTCGGAATGGCCGAGGAACAAGTAGCCGCCCGGCTCGAGGGTTTCGTAAAAACGTTGGACGAGGGCGCGGCGGCGTTCCTCGGAAAAATAGATCATGACGTTCATGCAAAAGATGGCGTCCATGCGGCCGACGTAAACAGCGGACGCGAGATTCATTTGGGTGTAGGTGACCATCTTACGAAGGCGTGGTTTCACCTGATGGCCGCCGGGGCAGGGAACGAAATGCGTGGCCAATTGCTGTTCGCTGAGGCCGTCGAAGCTGCGTCCGGTGTAGGCGCCGCGTTCGGCATGTTTGAGGGCCTGTCTGCCCACGTCGGTGGCGAGGATTTCGGCGTTCCAGGATTCGGCGAAGGCGCCGGAGTCGAGGATGGTCATACCGATGGAGTAGGGTTCTTCACCGGTCGAGCAGCCGGCGCTCCAGATGCGGAGGGTGCGGGGACTCGTCCAGAATTTTTTGACATGAAGTTCGGGGAGGACACGCTTTTCGAAGGCTTCATAGACGCTGGGATAACGGAAGAAGCTGGTTTCCTGCGTTAGCAGGCGTTCGAGCAAGGATTCGTATTCGAGATTGCTTTTGCGCATGGCGCGCAGAAGATCGGTGCCGCGTTCGAAGTTTTTTTCGCGCAGGTGTTCCTCAACGCGCGTGGAGAGAAATCTCTCGCGCGAAGCGTCAAAGCAGATACCGGTGCGTTCTTCGATGAGCATGCGAATTTCGCTCAACTCGTGCTCGCTCAGACCGTGCAGCAATCCCTGGGTTCGGTTCATGTGTGCTCACGCCTGCCATCCGGATCGCGCCGGATGCGGAAGTGACTGTTTACCTTGCTGCGCCCGCGGGCACGAGACGCTCGGACTCTTCTTGTGCTTGGGTGGCGGCTTTGGCGGCACGGAATTGCGCCAGGGCTTCGTTGAGTTGATCGGAAAGCTTGACGAGCTGGCTGACGGTGGCGACCGTGCCGCGCGTGCCTTGCGAGGTTTGGCGCGTGATGCTGGAAATGATTTGCATGGCGTGGGCGACGCCTTCAGTTCCGCGTACCTGCTGTTTGGAGGCCAGGGAGATTTCCTGCACGAGTTCGGCAGATTGGCGGACGACGTTGGAAATGGCGTCAAGAGCGCGGCCGGCCTGATCGGCCAGGGTGGCTCCGCTTTCGACTTCCTTGGTGCCTTCTTCCATGACGACGACGGCTTCGTTCGTCTCGGCCTGAATGGCTTTGATAAGCGCGGCGATGTCTTTTGTGGCGCTGCGGCTGTGCTCGGCAAGCTTGCGAACCTCGTCGGCGACGACCGCGAAACCGCGACCGGCTTCACCGGCGCGGGCTGCTTCGATGGCGGCGTTCAAGGCCAGAAGGTTGGTCTGCTCGGTGATGTCGTTAATTACGTTGATGATTTCGGAAATTTCTAGAGAGCGATCGCCGAGCGATTTGATTTTCTTGGCGGTGGCTTGCACGGAGGCGCGAATGCGCTGCATGCCGTCGAGGGTGTCGCGGACGGCGCGGTTGCCCTGTTCAGCGGCGTCGAGAGCGCGACGGGCGGCTTCGGCGCTGGCTTCGGCGTTGTTCGAAACCTGTTTCATCGAGACGGTGAGCTCTTCGACGGCGCTGGATGTGTTGGTAATTTCCTGATCCTGCTGCGTGGCGCCGGCCTGCATTTCATCGGCGGCAACGAGAATGTTGTTAGAGCAAGCGGTGACTTCCATGGCGGCTTTGCGGACGCGCTCGAGAACTTTCATGAAGTTGTCGAGCATGTAGTTGATGGAATCGGTGACGTTGCCGAGAGCGTCGTTGGTGACTTTACCGCGCATGGTCAGATCACCGCGGGCGACCTGGTTGATGACGTTAAGAAGCTCGGTGATGCTGCGCTGCAGAGAGTCGCTGGCTTCCTGATTGTTGTTGGCTTTGGAGACGCGGGCGACGGCGCGATTGAGATTTTCCGCGATATAACCAAACTCGTCCGCGCTGTTGACTTCCGCGCGTGCCCGCGGATCGCCCGCGGCGAGTCGCTCCGAGAATTCCGCCAACTCCTGTGCGGGCGCGGAGAATTTGCTGCTTAGCAGCCAGAAGAGAAGCGCCGCAGTGGCTGCGGCAATCGCTAAGGCAAAAATGGTCGAGCTGCTACCGGGGCTGCCTTCGAAAATGCCGGCGCCGCCGGATTGCCGTCCGGCGTTATAGGCCAGCCAGATGGCGAAAAGTGACGCCGTGCTGGTGGCCAGCACCAGCGTCAAGATTGTGGAACTCAAGCGCGATTTCATGCCTTCCTCCAAAACTCACTTACGCACGGTTTATTGCGAGTGTGCGCGAAAAATCGAGACGTCAGATACTGGGGCCCGGAAAAGCTTCGAGCAACAAGCGCAAATCGATGAGCAGCGCCAGGCGATCGTCGTGCCGGAGCATGCCAACACAATGCGGAACATTCTCTGGAGCTTGTTGCAGCAAATCTTCCGCGTTGACGGTGTAGGTACCGATGACTTCATCGGCGGCGATGCCGAGGCGAATGTCTTCATGGGACGCTTCGTTGTGCAAGATGGCGACGACCACGTGCTTCGGTAAAAGTCCAGGGCGGCGGCCCTCCGTCATGGCGATATCGATGAGCGGAACGATAGCGCCGCGGAGATTGAAGATTCCTACGAGAAAGGCTGGGCCGAGGGGAAGCGCAGTTAAGAGCGGCCATTCGACGACTTCTTCGACGTCCAACACCGGAAGGCAAAAGCGTTCGCGGCCGCTGCGGAAGACGCAGAACTGCGATTCGGGGCGCGGCTCGGCGAGCGGGCCCAAGGCCTCGAGCATCTCGAGAGCGTCGGCTTCGGGCGACAGCGGCGATAGATGAAACTCTTCGTTCATCAGATTGCGTGTGCTCCTGAAAATTTCGTGCCGCCGGAGCTCACAGGAACCTCCGGATGGCGTTGAGCAGCTCTTCTCGCGTAAAAGGTTTCGTTACGTACCCGTCGGCGCCCTGCTGTT
>JBEKVU010000322.1:0-5276 GCA_049513775.1 Candidatus Acidiferrum sp. | reverse complement strand
GCAAGCGTGCTACCTCAAGCTCCAGGTGCGCTTTGATTTCCCGGGTGAAGTCGTCGCTGCTGCGCTGGCGTCCAAACATGGTGCTAACCTCCGGCTGGCTCCGTTCCCAGAATCCGCGCGATGGCTTCCGTCAAGCGCTTCCATTTGTCGGCTTCTTTGATCAGTTGCTTGCGGCCGGCGGCCGACAGCGCATAGAACCGCGCCTTGCGGTTATTCGAGGAAACTCCCCACTTTGCGGAGATCCAGCCACGCTCTTCGAGGCGCTGCAAGGCCGGATAAAGCGCGCCATGTTCGACGAGAAATTCGTTTCCCGAGGTTTCCTGAATGGCGCGCGCGATGCCTTGCCCGTGCTGCAATCCAAAGAGCAGCGTGCGGAGGATCAACAGATCCAGGGTGCCCTGCAGGAGTTCCAAGCGTTCCTTGGCATCTTGGGTTAGCATGTAACCTGAATATCCTCGTCTTCGGGTAACATGTCAACCTGAACATTCAATAATCTGCCGCGCTCTCCGGGAGGAGGGCGCGCGACGGAAGGGTGGATACTGGAAACGAAGGTGGCCGGCAAATTTGCAGGTTTATGTGCTTCCAAATGGTTCCTGCGAATCGCGGGGACATTCGAGACAAATTGAAGTGCGGCGCGAGTGGACCAGTTGTGAGGTGGATGTATTGGTTTTCGGGTCGGCGTGGGTTAGAATAATCCCTGCGGCTAGAGTGACAGGAAAACCGCTGCATCACGTTTGACAACCCCAGTTGTTCACGGTGCCCAGGTGGCGGAACTGGCAGACGCGCTAGATTCAGGTTCTAGTGGCCGCAAGGTCGTGGAGGTTCGAGTCCTCTCCCGGGCACCAAAAATTCTCACCGCCTTCTTTCGTCAATTTGTGGCCGCCGGGTCGCAACGCAAGCGATACAGAATCTGGAGAAAAGCCCGCCTGCTCGCCGCGGGTGACCTTGAATTTCCAAGTTCCTATGGTGGCTAGCGCTCGACGGGCTGAAAAGAGCATCGCTACCACCGGTGAACCTAACCCGAGCGTACACCCTGCCCTGGGATGTCTCAATAGCTGCCCCAATACGCTCAAAAAACAGCGCCGAAAGGTTGCGCGCTATTCGCGACTATTTTTGTATTTGTCTTTGTCCTTTTTGTTGCCGACTTCGGCGTAGCGCTTTTCGAGCGCTTCTTTGCTGAAGAAGGCAGGAGTCATGCCGGTGTTGTAGGTGCAGGTGGCGAAGAACGCTTGATAGAAGCGGTGGCCATCGCGTTCGCGGGAAATTTGCAGCGGGGTCATCACGCCGCCGAGGCGCTGGTAATTCGTATAGATGGTGGTTTCCGAGGTGCGCTGATTATAGGTGCGGTCCACGGTGATGATTACGCTGCGCAGGAGCAGATGCGTCAGGTGTTCGACGGCCAGGCGTTGCGTGCGCTCGGCTTCTGGATCGCTGAACTCCACCCAATCCACTTGTCGCAGGTCCACCAGGTCCATTCCGCCGTACCGCAGAATCAGGTCTTTGTCTTTTAGACCGAGGCGCAAAATATTATCGACGTTGCGCTTCACCGCATCCTGAAAATCCGCGACCGAGGTGGCGGGTTCTTCGCTGACGCCGGTGCGGTCAAGGGTCCAGCCCACGTCGCCGTTGTAGGCGTCGATGATGTTGCCCTTCTTTGAATAGTCGATGCGGTGCTTGTCCGGATACAGCCAGTAATCCTTGAATTCGATGTAGCCGTTGAGCTCTCCGCTATGGCCGAAATTGGCGCGGCGGCCGTCGCATTCGCGATCGCGGACCTCGGTATAGGAATCGCCGCCGAGCGCATCCACTAATTGCGCCAGAATCTCGCGCGCTTTGGCGGCGCTCTCTTCCGGCATCATGGTGTCTGGATTTTGTGCCGCGAGGCGCGAGGCGAATGGCGCGCCGAAAAACGCCAACGCCGTTAGCACCAGCACTACGCGCAGAAAACTCATCCGCACAAGACGGATCCTCCGTTTACATTGATGACTTCGCCGGTGAGGAAGTTGGCCAAGTCTGACGCCAGGAACAGGATCGGCCCGGCGATTTCCTCGGCGGTAGCCGGGCGGCCCAACGGGATCGCCGCGGCGGCCATCTTCTGGCCGTTCTTCGTTTCCAGCACGGGATTGGACATATCCGTTGCTACCCATCCTGGCGCCACGGAGTTCACCAATATTCCGTGCGGCGCGAGCTCGGTAGCCAAGCCCTTGGTCAGGCTAATGATCGCGCCCTTCGATGCGCCGTAGTGCGTGTGAAACGATTCGCCGCGCTGGCCCGCGGTCGAGCTGATGGGAATAATACGCCCGGACTTCTGCTTGATCATCTGCGGCACGGCAAAATGAATAAGGGAGTAAACGCTCTTCAGGTTGACACGAATCATGTCGTCCCACTGCAGTTCGGTCATCTTCTCGATCGGCAAGTCTTCGAGGTTCCAAACGCCGGCGTTGGCCACCACGATGTCCAGCCGCCCCAGCCGCGCGATGGTCTGTTCCACCAATTTTTTGTTGTCGGCATGCCGCCCGACATCGGCCTTGAAGGCTTCGACGCGCGTGCCATGCCGCCCAGCTTCTTTTTCGAGCTCTTTGGCGGCATCCTTGGCTTTATTGTAATTGAAGACGACGTCCGCGCCCGCTTGGGCAAAGAGCTTCACCGCCGCCGCCCCGATTCCGCGCGAACCTCCGGTGATAAGCGCGGCCTTGCCTGCCAATGAAATCATGCTGTCCCCCAGAAAGTTAAAGCCAAAATTGTGAGCCAAGACCGCGAAGCACGGCACGACAAGCGGCGGCCATTTGCAGTCCGCCGCCGGAGCCGGCTCGCAGTCATCCCGATTCCGATTCGTTACCAGACCTCGGCGAGTCCGCCGGAGGTCACGTTTCAGCGGGAAGCAGCAGGTTACCGCGATTGCGTGAGAGCGCCGCGCGAGATACGCACGGCGGCAACAAAGTCTTCGAACAGGTGCGCAGCGAACGGGTCAGTGGTCATCCGCTCGGGGTGCCATTGTACGCCGACGACCCACTGCGCGTCGCCGCTCCATTCGACGCCCTCGACGATGCCGTCCGGAGCTTGCGCGGTAACCAACAGGCTCTTGCCGGGCACACCAATGGCCTGATGATGGCTGCTGTTGATGGTCGCCCGTTCCGAGCCGTTGAGTCTGGCCAAGCGGCTGCCGGGCGCCAGGCTAGCCTGATGGTGCAGGTCGCCAGTGGTCGCGGACGCCACGAGATCGGTCTTCCCGTGTACGAGGGCCTCCGGGCGTTGCGTCGGAATATCCTGCAGCAGCGTGCCGCCGAGGAATACATTCAACGCTTGGCAACCGTAACATATGGCAAATACAGGCTTTCCACTCGCAAAAGCGTGCGTCAGAATGGCCGCGTCGGTCGCGTCGCGGTTGTCGTCGACGTCTGTGGTTTTGGGATCGCGGATCAGCCCATAGCGCGCCGGTTCCACATCGGAGGGGCTTCCTGGGAGCACGAATCCGTCTAGCTCGCTCAATTCTTCGGCACGCTCTAGGGGTGTCGTTAGCAGCGAAACGGCCGCCGGATCGGCTCCCGCTTGGCGTACCGCCGCGAAATAGTACTCAAGCTTTTGCCGGGAGCCCTCCCGCTCTTCTTTGGTGGTTCGCCAGGGAATGCCGATGCGGGGGCGAACTTCGGAAGCGTCTCGGCTGGCTGCGGGGATCATGGACAGGGGAATCGTAGCATCGCCGAGGGCAGGCGGCAACCTGCCGGTAGGCCGAGCCGAATGAGAGCAATCGCAAGAAAACCACAGAGCGTGCCGAAGCTAAAGCGCGGAGGCGCTGGCCGAGCCCGAGCAAGCCCTTAGAGCGGCGTCCAAGCAGAAAATTGGCCTTTCGAAGAACGCCGGCAGCTCGGCCAGACGCGCGGCGAGGTGTTTTGCGGAGTTAGCATGCAGCGTGACGTGCCCGAGCTTGCGCCCCGGCCGTGGGGTCTTCCCGTACAAATGCAGGTGCGCGTCGGGAATGGACAACACTTCAGCCCGATTGGGCACCTCGCCGATCAAATTGAGCATGGCCGAATGCCCAATCGCTGCCGTGGAGCCTAAGGGGTATCCACACACCGCTCGCAAATGGTTTTCGAATTGGCTGGTGATCGCGCCTTCGATGGTCCAGTGACCGGAATTGTGCACCCGCGGAGCCATTTCGTTGGCCAGCAGCTTGCCGTCGCATTCGAACAGCTCAATCGCCAGGACCCCTACGTAATCGAGCGCGTCGAGCACGCGCCGCGCGATGTCTTCTGCCGCGGTTTGGGTTTTGGCGTTCAGCAGCGGCGCTGGAGCGAGCGAAAGGCGCAGGATACCCTCACGGTGATGATTCTCGACGGGCGGATAGAAGACGATTTCTCCGGCGCGCGAACGGACCGCGAGGATGGAGAGTTCTCGAGAGAATGGCACCAGGCGTTCCAGCACGTAGGGTGCCTCGCCCGTGGCGTCGGAAATCGGTGCGGGCGAATCCGGCGACAGGTGTCCCGCCATGTGCGAGCTGGCTTGCGCAACGTCTTCGCCGGTGCGCAGCAACCACTGGCCCTTGCCGTCGTAACCCATGCGGCAGGTCTTGAGTATTGCCGGAAGGCCCAGCTTTTTTGCCGCACTCGGGAGATCGTCGGCGTTCTTCACCGGAAGAAAATCTGCCGTGGCGATTCCCAATGTATGAAAAAGGCTTTTCTCCCGCAGACGGTCCTGAGCTGTTTCCAGCGCCAGGGGTGGTGGAAAGACCGGAAGGCGCTGCGCGAGCGTTTTTACGCTGGCGACCGGGACATTTTCAAATTCGTAGGTCACCAGGTCGAGGCCGTTCGCGAAGCGTTCGAGCGCCTCGGTGTTGGTGAAGTCGGCATTCACGCGCAATGCAATGCGTCCGACCGGCGCTTCGGGCGACGGATCAAGGAAGCGGAATTGGAGCCCCAGCGGATAGCCCGCCAGCGCCAGCATGTAACCGAGTTGTCCGCCGCCGAGGATCCCAACGTTCACGCGGACTTCCTTTTCTTTCTCTGCAAAGCAGGCCGAGCGGGGTTCGGACTTGCCAGCACGCGTTTTGTTTGAGCCGCGCGAAATCGCCGTAGCGCTTCGCGAATGCGCGGATATTTTGCGCCGAGAATCGCGGCAGCCAGCAGCGCCGCGTTGATCGCACCGGCTTTGCCGATGGCCAGCGTCCCCACGGGAATGCCGCCGGGCATTTGCGCGATGGATAGCAAAGAGTCCAGCCCCTTTAAAGCTTTTGATTCCACCGGCACGCCAAGAACCGGCAAAACCGTTTTCGCCGCCGT
>JBEKVU010000321.1:0-5286 GCA_049513775.1 Candidatus Acidiferrum sp. | reverse complement strand
ACGCGGACAGTTTTCTTTCGCAAGCGGGTTCGGGGCTGGCGACGCTGGGTATTGCCGAATGCCCTGGAGTGCCGCAAGCGTTTGCGGGGTTGACGCTGAATGCGCCGTACAACGATTTGTCAGCTGTGCAACGGCTGTTCGTGGAGCACGCTGGTAAAATCGCCGCGGTGATTGTCGAACCCATCGCCGCGAATATGGGCGTGGTGACTCCGGCCGCTGGTTTTCTCAGCGGGCTCCGTGAAATTACCAAGCGCGATGGCGCGCTGCTGATCATCGATGAAGTGATCACTGGATTTCGCCTGCACTTTGGCGCAGTACAAAAGCTGCTCGGCGTTGAGGCGGATATTACCACGTTGGGAAAAATCATTGGCGGCGGCGTGCCGGTGGCGGCGTATGGCGGGCGCAAGGAATTTATGGATCGCGTCGCGCCGCTAGGTCCGGTGTATCAGGGTGGAACGCTGTCGGGCAATCCTTTGGCGATGCGTGCGGGGCTGGCTGCCTTAAACGAATTGATCAAGCCCGGCGTTTACGAGACGCTGAATCTGAATGCCGAGCGGCTGGTGGCGGCGCTGCGCAAGGCGATTGTGGAATCCGGCGTGGCGGCGACGCTGAACTCCTTTGGTTCGTTGGCCACAATCTTTTTTACCGGCGATGCGGTTACGGACTACGCGGGCGCAAAGCGGTCGAACAAAGAGCAGTACGCGTGCTACTTTCGGGAAATGCTGGATCGTGGTATTTTTCTGGCACCGTCGCAGTTTGAGGCGGCGTTCTTGTCCGTGGCGCACACCGCGGAAGATATCGATCGCACCGTGGCGGCGGCGCGGTCTTCGTTGCAGGCCATTTCTAGCGCGTCGTGAGTTTCTTCCGTGGTGCGAATTCCTGATCTAAGTGGAGATTCCATGGCTGAGTTCGAGTTACCCGAGCGTCCAGAGCACACCATCGAAGAGGATCCGCTGATCCTGCCGGTGTCGGTGACGATTTCCACGCTGGCAGTGCTGGTGGCGCTGGTGACGATGATGGGGCACCGCGCGGCGAATGAACAGATCCTGGCGCAGGCGAAAGCCTCGGATCTGTGGAACGAATACCAAGCGAAGAATATTCGCATGCACGAGATGGAAGGCTACGTGGATCTTTTGGCAGGTCTGGCGCCTTCGGACAAGGAAAAGAACGAAACGCTGGCACAGAAGTACGAGAAGCAGGCTGCGAAGTACGAAGCGGACAAAGGGGAACTCAGCACGGAAGCACGTAAGCTCGAAGCGGAGCGCGATGTTTTCGGGCAGAAAGAGAACCGCTTTGATGCCGGAGAGGCGTTGCTCGAAATCGGGCTGGTGATTTGCTCGTTGACGCTACTGACCAAGAAAAAGTTGTTTTGGTTTTCGGGCATCGCGGTGGCCTGCGTGGGCGTGGCGATTGCGGTTTGGGCGTTTGTCTTGCACTAGATTGCTTTCGTTCGCGTCTGTATAAACCCCTTTTTCGTGAGAGCCCGTGTCGACGGCTGGGAAAGCTGGGGCGCGTTATCAAAGACCAGGGCTTACCGGGACTCTGGCGCGGGACTGATCTGATGGCCAAAAGTTCGGGTCGAAAATGCGGTTTGCGGGCGCCGTTCGCCACACGAGAAAGTGTAGTTATGAGAAGGGAACGGAAAAGTCATTGGAGGTGGGACGGCGCCCGAGGCGGCCGCGAGTTTGGCGATCGGGCACCGGAGAACCGCACGTGTGGACGACGGGCGCGGGGCCTGTACTTTAGGGCAGTAGTATTTTGGCGCCAGGGGGCAATCTAGTGGTACCGTCCCGTTAAAGTTGAAGTATGCTACGGATGTTTCGCTTTCCCTCGACCGGTTCGGGTCGTTGTCGAATACATTTGTCAACGGAGGCTGCGGAAGCGCGGGCGCACGGAATTTTCTTGCACCTAGTGTTTTCGGGCAGCTATACGAATGTCACAGCGCGCCCCGTTTGAACAAAATCTCCTATCCCATCCAGAACAGTTAAGCGCGCTGCTCGATTGCGTGCGCGAGTTGGTGACGATCGTCGGCAGCGACGGAACGATAGCGTTCGCCGGCGCGGGATTCTCCGACGTCCTGGGATACGCGCCAGACGAGCTGCTCGGCGTGAACATCGATCAGTTGCTGCATGAGAGCGACAAAGCGGCGCACGAGGAGTTGCTAAGCGGCAGCAGTAAGGGACGGCGAGTTGGGAAAGGCGTGCGTTGCCGGCTGCGCGGGCGGGATGGAAGCTGGCGATGCTTCGCCGCGGAAGCGCGGGTGCCGGCAGCGGAGGCGCTGATTGAAGGGCTGATCGTTACCTATCTGGATGTGACGGACTTGCACCGCATGGAGTCGGAGCGGCAGGTGATTTCCGAAGTAGTGCACGCGCTGAATCAGACGGCGAACCTGGATGAGCTTTTGTACAGCATTTACGAGGCGCTCAAGAAGGTATTGTACGCGGAGAATTGTTTCGTGGCGCTGCACGATGCCTGCACGGATACATTTCAATTTCCCTTCTTTCGAGATGAATACGATTCGGTGCCGCCGCCGCAAAAGGTTGGGCGAAGCTGCACGGCGTTTGTGTTTCGCACGGGGAAGGCGGCGCTGATCCCGCAGCGGGAATTTGACCGCCTGGTGGCGCAGGACGAGGTGGAGCTCGTGGGCTCGCCTTCGCCGACGTGGCTGGGCGTTCCCTTAAAGACGCCGAGGGCGACGATCGGCGTCCTGGTGGTGCAGCACTATCAGAACGAAAATGCGTACGACCAGAGAGACCTGGAGTTTATCGATTCAGTCGGCGGACACATTGCACTGGCCATTGAGCGGCGGCGCGCGGAAGAGGCACTGCGGAAAAGTGAAGCGGAATTCCGGCTGCTGTTTGAGCACAATCCGTTGCCGACGTGGGTGTTTGACAGCGAGACGCTGCGATTTCTGCAGGTGAACGAAGCGGCGGTGCGGCAGTATGGGTATACGGCGGAAGAATTTGCCGCGATGACGATGTTGGATATTCGTCCGGAGGAGGATCGGGCGGGGTTCAAAGAGGATATGGCCAAGTGGCCGGAAAGTGCGCAATTCCAGGCGTGCTGGAAGCACGTGCGAAAAGATGGGCGCGCACTGCATGTGGAGATCACGTCGCACCAGGTGGAATACGCGGGGCGGCGAGTGCGACTGATGGTGGCGCAGGACGTGAGCGAGCGGCAGTCGCTCGAAGAACAGCTGCGGCAAGCGCAAAAGATGGAAGCGGTGGGGCGGCTGGCGGGCGGCGTGGCGCACGACTTCAACAATTTGCTGATGGTGATCAAAGGGCATACGGAACTGCTGCTGAATTTGCTGCCGCCTTCGGATCAACTTTCGAGAAAAATTCAGCACATCGACCGCGCGGCGGACCGCGCGACGGCGCTCACGAGGCAGTTGCTGGCATTCAGCCGGATGCAGGTGTTGCAGCCGCGGATGATGAATCTGAACGCGATTGTGGAGGACATGGGACATCTTTTGCCGCGGTTGATTGGCGAGGATATCGAGCTGGTGATTCGTCCGGCGGCGGGCCTCGGGACGATTCGCGCGGATGGCAGCCAGATGGAACAGGTGATCATGAACCTGGCAGTGAACGCGCGCGATGCGATGCCGGGCGGCGGGAAACTGGTGATTGAGACAGCCAACGCGGACCTGGACCATTCCTACAGCGCGGGACATCCGGTGGTGAAGCCGGGGCGGTATGTGCTGCTGGCGGTTTCCGATTCGGGGATTGGGATGGATGCGGCGACGCAGGCGCACATCTTTGAACCGTTTTTTACGACCAAGGAGCAGGGCAAAGGGACGGGACTGGGCCTGGCGACGGTTTATGGCGTGGTGAAGCAGAGCGGCGGATTTATCTGGGTGTACAGCGAAGTTGGAAAGGGAACTTGTTTCAAGATTTATTTGCCGCGCGTGGATCAGCCCGCGGAGGTGATTGGCGTGGCGGCGCCGCTGACGGACGTGCCGCGCGGGACAGAGACGGTGCTGCTTTCCGAGGATGAGCAGGATGTGCGGGAAGTGGCGCGAGAGTTTCTGGAGAGCGGCGGGTATACGGTGCTTGAGGCGCAGAATGGCGAGGAAGCGCTGCGGCTCGGATCGTCGCATGAGGGGAAGATTGATTTGCTGATTACGGATATGGTGATGCCGGGGATGCGCGGGCAGGAGTTGGCGGCCAGGCTGGCGCAGAATCGCGGGGGGTTGCGGGTGCTGTATATGTCCGGGTATAGCGAGCATTCGGCGGCCGATGGGGTGCTGGCGGATAAGCGGGCGAGGTTGTTGACGAAGCCGTTTAGCCGGAGCGTGTTGTTGCGGACGGTGCGGGAATTGTTGAATGAGGGCTGCGGGTAGTAGGGGTTTTGTTTGGCTTTTTTTTGTGTTGCTTGAGAAACCCTGCCTTGAATTGATAACCGGGGAATAAGGATTCGTGAAGGAGCCCTGCGATGGGCGGGCACGGCTTGGCGTGCTCTGCGAGGCTGTCGGGGCCGACGGCCTGCTAATGTCGGAAAGCGGCGTCAAGCCGCTGTTCTCCAAATAAATTCAAAGGCGCCCGCCTCAGAAGGCGGCCGCTACAAAGTCAAAGGCACTGAAGACCCGCCGCTACAACTGCGGGTGGCGGATGCTTCATAAGCTGACCATATGGCGTTCACGTTTTGTTATTCAAGCTGTGACATGGGGAAGGCATGGTGCCGTTAGACTTCCCGATTTGAAAGAACAATTATCCGTGTCGGATTTACGGGCTGATTTTCCGGTGGATTTGTGCCACCCGGGATTTGTCACGCGGATTGCAGATTTAAATAGGGTGGGGTAATGCCGATTGGGTTTTTCGTGGCGATCAGCCGCGCGGAATTGAACGATGAACGGGTGGGGGCTGCGTTTGTGGGGCATACGCTGTGGGACGTTGATGGAGGTAAACGCGAGATCGAGGTTGGGGGGCGCAACTGGCGAGTGATTTGTATGCAGGAAGGTGGTGGTGGCGGCGCTGAAGGCTCGGTGGTCTGGAAAGAGACGGAGCGGCGCGAGTTTCAGGGATCCTTCGTTTTTCTGCTTGGATGGTGCTACCGCATCTCGCAATTTGCGCAGACGCTGGCGGTTGCGGACTATCGCGAAATGATTGAGCGGTTCAGCGCCGATCAGCCGCCGCTCGGCGACGACTTTGGCGGGCAGTTCGTGGCGGTGGTGTATGACGCGAGGCGGAAACGCCTGGCCGTTCAGCCGGACCGCTTGGCGATTGGCGCGGCGTTTTACGCGCAGACGGACGGGGAGTTCGCGGCCAGCAGCCGGGCGTTGCGAGT
>JBEKVU010000320.1:0-5306 GCA_049513775.1 Candidatus Acidiferrum sp. | reverse complement strand
TATTTCGGCGATCGCCAAGCGAGTTGGAAAGACGCCGGCGCAAGTGTTACTGGCTTGGGCGGTGCAGCGCGGTACGGCGCTGCTTACTACGCCTACGACGGCGGAGCGCGCGAAAGAGAATTTCGACATCGCGCGACTGCCGCAAGACGCGTTCGACGAAATTACAGGAATCAAAATTAGGCAGCGCTTGAATCCAGTGGTGAGCACTGGGGTTCCAGGCTTTATTCCACAGACTAAATGAACTTATGGGCCAAATGAACATGGATGCCAAGCCGCAGCTGGAGCAGTCCGCGCAAGAGGAGCAAATTCGTGCCGCGCTGAATGAACATTGGCGTGCCTCGGCGGTTGGCGATGCGGAGGCGGAGCACGATATTTACGCCGACGATTCGATCTGTGATTATCCGCAGTCGGGCGAAAGGATTCTTGGGCGGAGAAATTTGCAGGCGTTGCGGAGTCATCATCCCGGCAAGCCAGGCGGCTTCAAGGTTAGGCGGATTCTCGGCAAAGCGGACTTGTGGATCACGGAATACTCAATCGTCTACCAGGGACAACGATCCTACACGGTGAGTATCATGGAGTTCCGCGACGGCAAGGTCGTGCATGAGACACAATATTTCGGTGACCCGTTCGAGGCGCCGGATTGGCGGAAGGAATGGGTTCAGCAGGGCGCGTGAGGTCGCCCGAGAGAGTGCAGGTTGGTCCTCGGTGAGCCCGCCGAAAACGCCCGCCTCAGAAGGTGGCCGGCAGGGGCCCCGGCGAGGAGCACAAACTGAAGTCTGTGCCACGAACGGCGAAGAGCCGATCGGAAGATCGACGTTCCCATGGAAAAGCAAAGAGAGAGCCTTTGCTGCGCTTAAAAACCTGGGATGAGCACGCAGTACTGACCCATAAAGCAAAGAAATGTTATGTCGCTATCTTGCTACTAGCTTGCGTGAATTGGGAAACGTAGACTAATGGCATTGTGATCGAGCAAAGAATTAATGAATTCTTTAGCGACGACGAAGCTACCGGCTTCGGAACGGGCTGGTGGAGCGGGATATTGTCGGCGTTTTTCGGGTTTCTTTCGTTCGGGGGTGTTTTGTGCCTGCATTTTCCGCAGCTGCTCAGCTCGCCGGAGTTGCGTCCGCATTATCCGATGCACACGCTGCGCTTGTTAATCCAATGCCTGATTGTGGCGGCCATTGTGTTCGGAGTATTTGCCGCAATTAAGCGCAAGAAAAAGACTTTGGCATTGAGCGGGATGCTGCTGGCCATCGCGGCAACGGGTTTGGGCGGATCGAGCGTACAGATTAATGGGGCTTTGCACAACGGGTTCGCAATCGGCCTGGATTGGTTTTTGCTCGATTTATTTTTGATGGCGCTTATCTACGTGCCACTTGAGAGACTGTGGCCCCGATATCCGGAACAGGAAACATTCCGCAGCCAGTGGACTTTGGATGTGGTTTATTTCATGTCCACGCATCTGCCGATCCAGATTTTATCTTTTCTAGTTTTATTGCCCGCCACGCAGGCTACTAAATATCTGGGTGTTCCGGTGCTGCAGGCGTTTATCGCTCGGCTGCCATGGTTTTTGCAATTTTTTCTGGCCGTGGTGGTGGCGGACGTTGCGGAATACTTTATTCATCTGGCTCTGCACAAAGTGCCCTTTCTGTGGCGTTTTCATTCCATTCACCATTCTTCAAAGGCGCTGGACTGGATTGCGGGCTCGCGGTCGCACTTTGTGGACGACACGCTGGTGCGGGGATTTATCCTGGTGCCGATGATGCTGGGATTTTCGCAGTCCATCCTAATGGCGTATTTGATCTTTGTGACGCTACACGCGACGTGGACGCATTGCAATTTCGGTCCCGATGCGAAATGGCTGGAAGGGTTTCTGGTCATGCCCAGATACCATCATTGGCACCATACATCGCAACAAGAGGCCATCGATAGGAACTTTGCGATTCATTTTCCGTGGATCGATAGGATTTTTGGGACTTACTATTTTCCTAAGGAATGGCCGGAACGGTATGGGTTGGCTGGAGAAGAGATTTCGCCTAGTTTTTTGGGGCAGACGATTGAGCCGTTCATTAAAAAGAAAAGGAGCGCCTGACAGGCTCGGAACAAAGTACAGCAAGCAATTCCTCAGAGTACAAAGCCCATTTGTAGCCAAGCCGATGTCGGAGCTGAAGACCCGACCCTGAAACCCCGGCCTCCATTTAAAATTCCAGTGCGCCCAGGGGAACGTCTGCGGGTAACTCTGCGCCTTTTTTGGTGGCCTTTACCAAGCCGAGAAGTTTCATGAATTTGACGGTTATGAAGCCGAAGTCGTATTCGGATTTGTCGTGGCTTAGGCGCAAAAGCCTCGGGTAGTGGTGGTGATTGTTTTGCAAGCACGCGCTGAAGGTTGCGGTTACCGGTAGCCACTCGCCGATGTTCACGGCGTTGTCTTGTTCATCGTCATACCGGCGGTAGCCAAATTGGCGAGTGTGAGTCCAGTAGTTTTGAATCATATTGACCCAGGCGGCAAAGACGCGGATTCCGATCCACATGGCCAGGGCGAATGCCAGGCTTCCCACCAATTTCCATAAAAGATAAAAGCTAAAGCTTTGCGCGATGATCGCGAAATATGGGTTCGCAAGTACGCGAAACGTCTGGGATTTTAGGATTTTGTCGCCGGCGAGATTCTCTTTGCATCGATACGGCATCAGGCAGAGGTACAGAGTTCGCCAAAAACCATCACCGGAAACTTTATTGGGGTCGCCGGGATGGTCGGCATGCAGATGATGCAAGCGATGGCGATTGACCCATGCGATTGGATCTACGTAGAGGCCGAAGACGTTATTCACGATGGCGACGGCTTTTATGAACCATTCCCTATAGTCAAGGGAACGATGAGCTATTCCCATGTGGAGAACATCGGCCAAATACAGACCGCCGAGGAACCAGCAAAAGATGAAATAAACTGAGCCAATCAAGACAGCATTCCAAGGTCTCAAATGTGCCGGGGCGAAGAAAAAGCAAGCCAGCGTGTAGCACAAAATAATTAGATAGCCGATGAGGTTGTAGATCTTCATGGACGCTCCGCGCGGGAAGATTCAAACATAGATCGGGGCTTCGTTCAAATAACAAGTTAGGGCAGACGCAGCAAGAATTTCGTTGTTAGGAGCAAGGAGAATCAATACAAGCAATCTCGACCAATTGCTGGAACGTAACAAAGAATTTGCTGAGCAGCAGTCCGCGGGCGGCACACTTATGCCTTCGCTTCCGCAGGCCATGCCCAATGTGAAGGCGCTGATTGTCGGTTGCGCGGACATCAGTGTCGATCCCGTGCATGTCCCTGGAATTAGGCCCGGCGAAGCCGTGGTGATACAGAATATCGGCGGTCGAATCACGCCGGGGGCTGGTAGAGAGGTTAGGTCTGCTGTGGCGAATCGGGGAGGTTGCCGGGGAGGTTCCTGGAGGCGGTGGGGAGTTTCATTTCGTCGTGCTGCACCATACTGATTGTGGTATCACTCGCTAGGCTGACGACACCGACAAACTGGCGCACTACTGTCCAATACCCGACGGCGAAGTAAAGAAAAAAACGGTCACTGATCCCCGGGGCCGCGGCGGCCGCCGATGTTGTTGCGCTGCGGGCGATTCCCGCTTGGGGTCCGGGGCTTCTGTCGGGCCTGGTGTACCACGTGGCGCCTGGACTTGTTGGGATCGTTGTGCCGCCAGCGCCGATTCGTAGTGCGTAAATCTTATGCGATCGACTGGAGATATTCGTAGTCGGCTTTGGCCGCTTCAAACGCGGTGAAGTGCACGAAAGGCGGCTCTTGCTCAACAAAGATTTGATCAACGCCTTCCGCTGGAGCCGCGGCGAGGATCGCGCGATAGTCGATATGCCCTTTGCCCAGTTCGGTTGACTCGGGCATGGTCTTCAGGTCCAGCTCGGTCATGGGATGACTAACGGCGACAAAATCCTTGACGTGCAACATCTTGACGCGACCGGGATATTTCTTGAATACCGCAAGAGGCGGGTCGCCGCCTAAATCCGCCCAGCCACAATCGAGTTCGATCTTTACCAGCGAGGGATCGGTCTCAGACATCAATATTTCGTAGGTGGTGCGCCCATCGCTCCACCGGTGGAACTCCATATTGTGATTATGGTAAGCGAGTTTGAGTCCTGCTTTCTGCGCTTCCATCGCGAAGGCGTTAAGGTCCGATCCCATTTTCTTGTAATCGTCTTCTGTGAGCGCAGAAATGACCTTAATGTAGTCGTCCACGCTTTTCAGGCCGTCCGTGTTAATCAGAACGCTGGGTACAACATATTCAGAGCCCAGCGTCCTCGCAACGTCTAGAAACTGCGCCCGGGTTTGTCCCGGCGTTGGGAAGAGATGGGAACTCGGGCACTTCAATCCGGCGTTGTCCAGCGCTTTGCGGAAGTCCCCCGCGCTCTTGCCAGCCAATCCCGCACTTTCCACGGTGCGATATCCGATGGCAGCAATTTTTTCCAAAGTGTCATCTAAATTTTCCGTCAACTCTTTGCTGACGGTGTAGAGCTGAATACCCGGCGATTTAGCGAGTGACTTGGCGTGTAGAGGCTTGGGCAAGGCCGAAAGTATCGCCAGGCCGGTAGCTGTCGTAGCGCCATTTTTTAGTAACGTGCGTCGGGAAATAGGATGCATGGTGATCTCCGTTTCTGGTTCTCACTTTTATGGGAAAAGCTAACAGTACCCGCTACCAGGTTTCGTAACAAGGCCAATTCTGTGCCCCGGGGTGATCAACCGAGCCGCCATAACGTACGTTCGAAACTAATACTTGGAGCTGGCATACCCACGGAGGACGCGAAGGGCGCGGAGGGTATTCCAGCGGCTGGCGCTGGCGACGGCGGTTTCCATTTGCAAAGGGATTTGTTCGGGATGGAGGAGGTTGAGCGGCCAGCGACGGTTCTGGTGGCGGCGTGCGATCACGACTTCGATTGCGTCTTTGACGCGGGCGTCGGGCTTGATTCCTGCGTTGCGGAGGTAATCGAGGCCGCGCAAGACGTCGTAGTGCCAAAACACGGGGAACGCGAAACGGAGCCAACGTTTGTTGATGATTTTGCCGGTGCGCAGCGAGCGGAACATGTGTCGCTCGAGAAGATAGCTTTCGGCGCGCTTGCGGGCCTTTGTGACGGCGGCGGATTTGCGTCCTGCTCGTTGGTAGTCCAGCAGACCTTCTAGAACGCAGATGGTGGTATGGAAGGAAGAGCGCCGACTCTTGGGTGCTTCGCAATTCCAGCCACCATCTTCGAGTTGCTCGCTGAGGATTTGATTGGCGAGCGCGTCGTTGGGCTCTTT
>JBEKVU010000319.1:0-5316 GCA_049513775.1 Candidatus Acidiferrum sp. | reverse complement strand
ATATACAACACCCCGCGTGCCCGATTGTTTTCCGCATCCATCAGCACTTTGTAAACCATGGCGTTCGAGATCAGCGTGCAATTCCCGGAAGCCACGGCATCCGCCACCGTGGTGAACGCGGCATTAAAATAGGAATGCGTCACGCAGCCGCGCTCGCAGGGGCCGCAGTAGTGGCAAGGCCCGCGCCCATTGATCGGCCGCGTTAAATTCGCCGAGCGCGTCAGCGTCGCCACGCGCCCCAGTTTTGTGCGCAGCGCGTCGCGAAACACCGTCTCCTGGCACGTCAGTGGCATGGGCGGCTGAAATTGCCCGTCCGGTAAATGCGCCAGCCCTTCGCGCATCCCGGTGATGCCCACATATTTCTCCACCAGGTCGTAGTACGGCGCCAGGTCGTCGTAGCCTAGCGGCCAATCTTCTCCGTAACCGTCGAGCGACGCCGCCTTAAAATCCGCGTCGCTGAAACGCAGGCTAACGCGTCCCCAGACGTTTGTTCGTCCGCCGGTCATGCGCAGCCGGCCCATCCAGTTGAACGGTTTGTCCGCCGGCGTGCTGTAGGGTTCGTCCAAATCGTCGACGAACCAATCCGCCGTGTATTCGTTGCAGACCTCGAACTTGGATTGAATCGGCCGCCTCTTGCGAAGCAGTTCCGGCGCCAGGTTGCGGTATTTCAATTCAAACGCCGGCTTGTGTTCGGAAAAATTGCCGTCCGATTGCGGACGCCCTGCCTCGAGCAGCGCCACTTTTAGTCCGGCTTCGGAGAGCCGTTTGCTTGCCCATCCGCCCGATGCTCCGGAGCCAACAACCAGCACGTCAAATGCGGGAACCGTTTTGCTCGGCATGTGTGTGTCCGTGGACGAAAACGCATGCTAACATCGCGGCGGCACGCGTGCACGATTCGATTTGTAGGATGTTGAAATGGCCAGCGACGAACCAAAACAGCAGAAACTGACACGCCGCGAAGTGGTGGAGAAGTTGCTCAGCGGCGTTGGGATGGGCGCCGCATGGCCGCTGCTCTCGGCCGCGCATCCCATCCACGTACATTTGAAAAACGAAACGCTGCTGGACCACGCCGCCGAACTGCCCAGTGCCGCCAGATGGTCGCCACTGTTTCTGAGTGCCGCGCAAAACACCGAGCTGCTCGCACTCGCAGAAGGCATCGTGCCCGGATCGACGGCAGCGGCCGTAAACCGCTTCATCGATTTGCTGCTAAGTGTCGAGGCCGGAGAAAATCAAAAAAAGTTTATCGCCTCATTAGCCGCCGTCGACCATGAAGCCAAGGCGCGCTTTGAAAAATCGTTTTCTGCCCTGACCGCAGCGGAACAAGAATCCCTGCTCACCACATTTTCCCGGGCCGCGGCCAGCCGCGGACATTTTGACAACCTCAAAGAATGGATCTCGGGGGCGTACTACTCCTCCGAGCCCGGCATGCACGAATTGGGGTGGGACGGCACTTACGCATTCAGAAGCTATCCCGAATGCGGCCAGGGCTCCGGTACGGATTAGGAAGCTCTCCGCCAGGTGCGCCGATTTTTGTCGTCGCCAGGCGAGAATCACAAACCCGTAAGATTTAGAGAAGCTGTGCCTTCTTTCGTGCGCCCGTCGATGGGGCCTTGTTCTGCCTAATCGCCGAAATGTCGATCGCCTCGGGCCGCCGCTATATTTCGCTTTATGTTCGCCTTGGCCGGGGATAAGATGGGCGGCGGGTTAAGATGGAACGTATGAACGCGACACTGTTTGAGATGGGGCCGCTGCCGGATAGCGGGCTGAAACTGAATGCGGCGCAGCGGCGGGCGATTACCCATGGCTCCGGTCCCCTCCTAGTGATTGCCGGGGCCGGGACAGGGAAGACCCGGGTCATCACCGAGCGCATCAAGCACCTGCTCAGCAGCGACGCCGCCCTCCTTGGCGAGAACATTCTGGCGCTGACGTTTACGAATAAGGCCGCGGGAGAGATGCGTTCGCGGGTGGCGAAAAGTACCGGCGAGCGCGGCAAGGGCTTGACCATCGAAACGTTTCACTCGTTCTGCCAGGGATTGCTCAAAGAGATTGCGCCGGACCGCAAGGTGCTCGAAAAGGTGGACCACTGGATTTTGCTGCGGCGCAATATGCGGCGCCTACGGCTGGAAAAATACCGCAAGCTAGCGGAGCCGGGACAGTTTCTCAACGATTTCCTGCAATTTTTCTCTCGCTGCCAGGATGAACTGGTGAGCAGCGCGGACTACGCGCGCTTTGCTGAAGGTGAAGCGCAAAAACTCGAAGCAGAGCGCGGCCAGCTCGACGAAGACACTTATAGAGAGCGGCTCGAAGAGGTCGGCAAGCAGCGCGAGATCGCGCGGGCGTATCAGGCGAGCGACGATTTGCTGCGCGAGAAAAACGCCGTGGCGCTCAACGGATTGATCACCGATGCCGTGGCGCTGCTCGAAAACGATGCCGCTAAACGCGCAACGCTCGAGGAACGCTACAAACATATCCTGGTGGACGAGTTTCAGGATACGAACATCGCGCAACTGCGGTTGCTCGAATTGCTGTGCGCAGAGCCCCGCAATATCGTGGTCGTCGGAGACAACGACCAGGCGATTTACCGTTTTCGCGGCGCGTCGTTTGGCAGCTTCAAAATGTTTCTGGAACGCTTCGCCGGGTGGAAGCAAGGGCAGGATTCCGGGCCGTTTCGCGTGGCACTGACGGAAAATTACCGCTCGACGCCAAATATTTTGCGCGTGGCGCAGCAAGTAATTGCACAAAACGAAGTGAGCGCGGACTTCCCCAACAAAATCCTTTCGCCGAACAAATCCGAGGGCGAGCGCATCCGCATCGCGGAGCTGGCCGATCCGCCGAGCGAAGCGCTGTGGGTGGCCAACGAACTGGAGCGCCTGCACGGCGCCGGGCGGCGCTGGAAAGACTTGGCGGTGCTATACCGGCAGCACGCGCATCGCGACGATTTGGTCGAAGAGCTATCGCGGAGAACAATTCCTTTTGTGATCAGCAGGTTGTCGATTCTGGTGCATCCGCTAGTGCGCGATGTGCTGGCGTATTTGCGGCTGATCGCCAAGCCCTTTGATGATGTAGCGTGCGCGCGCATCCTGGCTATGCCGGCCTGGGAAATGCAGCCCGAGGATTTGCTGCGGCTGGCGGAGCGCGCCAAGCGCGAACGGCGCGCGATTTACGACATTTTGCAGTCGCCGCAGGGCCAACTGGCGTTCGACACCTCGCACGGCAAGACCGATGTCTTGCTGGCATTTCTGCTCGAGCAACGCAAAACCATGCGCCGCCGCACGGCGCGAGAAATTCTTTCGGATTTGCTGGAGTGGCTCGAGATAGCGCAGCGGGCCGGCGAGCGCGACCAAAAGACCGTGGCGCGGCTGACGGAATTTGTGAAGGCTTGGGAGCCGAAGAGCGACCGGCGGGACCTGGCGGAATTTCTCGAATATCTCGACTACTACCAGCAAGCCAACGAAACCATCTGCCTGGAAGATGAGTCGCCGGGAGACGCGGTGCAGCTCATGACCGTACACGGCGCGAAAGGGCTGGAATTTTCGCACGTGTTTCTGTTGCGTGTGAACAGTCGGGCGTTTCCCTCGAGCGAACGCGCGCCGCTGTTCGAATTCCCTTTGTCGCTGATGAAAGAGGAATTGCCGGAAGGCAGCTTTCACATTCAGGAAGAACGCCGATTATTTTATGTCGCGCTGACGCGCGCGGAAGATCGTCTGACGATTACCACGGTTACGGACAAGAAAGGCAAGGTGCCGGTTTTTATCGAAGACATGGTGATGGACCCGGCGATCAAGCGGCGCGACGTGCGGCAGCTCGCGCCAAAAGTGACGGCGCCCGCACAAGCCCCCCGGTACGGCGCGGCAACCTTGGGAACTCAGGCGCTCTTTCCTGCCGCAATCGGGCCGGCAAAGATATTTTCGCGGATTGGGCAATGGGCAGAAAGCTACCAAACGATCATTCCGGAACCGCTGAAATTAAGCCCCTCTTCGGTCGAAGCCTATCGCAAGTGCCCGGCGCAATATCTATTCGAAAAATTGTGGTCGCTGGACGGTGCGCCCAAAGCGACGTTGACCTTTGGCCGCGTGATGCACCAAGCCATCAAGCGCTTTCTAGCGGAATTGCGCAGAGGAAATCGCATCGGTTTTGACGAACTGAAGCGGCTGTTCGATACGGAGTGGTCGGAGAAAGGTTACGAGGACGAGTATCAGCAGGAGGAATATTACAAGGACGGCTTGGAACAATTAAAAGTGTTTCATGCGGCGATGCTGGCGGCTTCTCCGGAAATCCTCGAGCAGGAAAAGGCCTTCGAATTGCCGATGGCCAATAACGTGATTATCAGCGGGCGGTTTGACCAGGTGAACGCGCTGAACGGGCCACGCGGGAAGAACGTGGAGATCGTGGATTTCAAGACCGGGCGTCCGCGCAGCGACGCGGATGCGCGAAAGAATTTGCAGCTCAGCATTTACGCGCTGGCGGCGCGGGAGATTTTTGAATGGAATCCGGTGCGGCTGGTGTTTCACTACTTGCAGAATAATCAGCTGCAGGTGACTACGCGGGAGAAGAAAGATTTCGAAGAGGCGGAAAGAAAAGTGCAGGAGACGGCGGCGGATATTCGCGCGGGGGAGTTTGGCGCCAAGAGTGGGTTTGTTTGCAGGAGTTGTGCGTACCGGATGATTTGTCCGGAGCATGAGGCGCATATTTAGGCGGGTGGTTGTTTATTTGGCAGGGAAGTGGGGGCCGTCGTTTGAAGGCCTGCTTGCACTTGAATGCATACTTATAAGTAATAGATATTTAAAAGCAAAACAAACCCGCGCGGCCCGTGGCCCATGCTGTTCCGCCCGCAGCGTCGCGACGCCAATTACCCGCATCCGAGCGACCCCCAGTCGAGCACTCCTCCGCGCAAACTCCGATCTTAGCGTTTTCAATAAGCTGCGCCCTTCTTCAATTCAGGAATTCGCCTAACCTAAATAGGCTCTGTAGGTTGCACGCTCTTTTGTACAAAACACCCGAGGGGGTAGGGGCGCGTGTTACCTTTCCCGGGGAAACGGTGTTACTGCTGGAGGCCGCTCGCGTAGTAGCCTTCGCGGGCGGTTACGTCGAGGTCGCCCCGTTCTACGCGAACTTCGATTTTGTGGTAATCGGCGCCGCGGTCGGTGCCCAGGGGGGAATAGGTGAGCGTGTATTGGTGGCGGGCTTGTTCGGTGATGCGAGAATACAATTCTTCCATGGTGCCGCGCTTCAGGGCGTAGTAGGTGTCGCCGCCAGTGGCCTTGGTGTATTCGGTCAAGCGCGTGAACTTGCGCTCAAAAAACGCGCCGCCCACGG
>JBEKVU010000318.1:0-5321 GCA_049513775.1 Candidatus Acidiferrum sp. | reverse complement strand
GCGCACCCATCGTGTAGTGATCCCCGATCGGCAGCAGCGCCAAATCCGGCGCGTACAACTCCCCGATCAATTTCATATCCCCAAAAACGCAAGTATCCCCGGCGTGATAAATCGTAAAACCTCCCGGCATGCGAATAATGAATCCCGCGGCCTCTCCGCCATACACGATGTGACCGCCATCCTCGATCCCGCCAGAATGAAACGCATTCGTCATGGTCACGCTAAACTCCCCCACGCGCTGCGTTCCGCCTTTATTCATCTCCGCGCCCTGCTTCTCCGGCCCTTTCGTTGCGAGCCACCCGCAAAGCTCGGGCATCCCCACGACTTTTGCTTGGTGCTCCTTCGCCAGCTCCACCACATCCCCAAGATGATCCCCATGCCCGTGCGTAACAAAAATCACATCCACCTTCGACACCTTCTTCAATTCCTTCGGGCAGCGCGGATTATTCGTGATAAACGGATCAACAATCCCCACGCTCCCGCTAGCCGTAGTCAACGAAAATGTCGCATGCCCAAAATAAGTAATCGTATTCCCCTTGGTATCCAACATGGCTTGCATTCCTCCGAACCTCTGTAGTGGCGAATCCTTAGATTCCCATCGTCTCCGCGTAGTTGCCGAGGTAGCTGCCCGGGCGTTTAGTCCCGGCACCTGTGCATCAGCCTGGCTCCTCCGCCGCTCCAATCGCCCAGCGAACCGTCCGCCTTTTTAATTCCCGCTCGCCCCCGCGCTCAGCACCGTCCGAATCGCCGCCTCATACGTCTCCCGATTCGTCTCCCCCAAAAATTTCCCAATCTGCCGTCCATCGCGCGCATAAAAAAACGACGCCGGTATCGCCCCGCTCCACCCCGGCAGCACCGCGCCCACAAACTCCGCCTCGCCCCCAGCCTTCTTCCGGTAATTCGGAAACACCGGCCTATACCGTGCAATAAATCGCCGCGTCAAAATAATATCCCCATCATCATCCAGGTTGACGCCCACGACCTTCAACCCCTGCGGCGCATACTGTTTCGCCAACTCATTCAGCATGGGATACTCCGCGCGGCACGGCTCGCACCAGGTAGCCCAAAACGTCACCAACAACGGCTGCCCCTTATACTCCGCCAAAATCCTCTGATAGCCCCCCGCATCAATCAACTCCGGATCATGCACCTTCGCCGCCTCGGCCGCCTTGGTTGTTTGCGACACGCTCGTCTGCGGCACCGCCACCGCAGTCATCCCCGCCAGCATGCCCACCAAAATCGTCACCCCCACAATTCCCCGCATCATCGACATAGGTCTGTCCCTCTCGCTTCTATTCTACCGCGTCGGTCGCACCCTGCCCGTCGCGTAAACCGTTCGGTAGTGGCGAATCTTTCGATTCGCACTCCGTGATGACCGTTAGAGCGGTGGGCGGTGGGCCTTCAGATCCGGGCCTTTTGCTCCGTCGTCGCCGCAACCGTGGCCTCTGCCGTTGTAGCGGCCGCCGTCTGCGGCGGTCGCCTTTGCGCGCGGCTCCCCACAACCCACCCTAGTTGAGAATCCCACCCTCGTCCCGTACAATCATAATCACGCTGCTACCAAATGTGACTCGCAGCAAACAAAAAGGTTTCGCCGGCCGGGTTTTCGGCGCAAAAAAATAGCCCCCGGCAAGCACCAAAACAGCTCTCTGACTAAGGAGAAGTAAATGGCTTACGTAATCGCCGAGCCGTGCATCGGCACAAAAGATTCCGCCTGCGTGGACGTCTGCCCCGTCGACTGCATCCATCCCCGCAAAGACGAACCCGGCCACGACACCGAAAAACAGCTTTACATCAATCCCGTCGAATGCATCGACTGTGGCGCCTGCGTCCCGGTCTGCCCGGTAACCGCTATCTTCGCTCTAGAAGATCTCCCCGAAAAATGGACCAGCTACACCCCAGTCAACGCCGACTACTTCGCCCCAAAATAATCTTGGAGTGCGGCGGCTTGACGCCGCTTGGTGGCTACAGCTTCAACCAAACAAACACAGCTACGCGGCTCTTGCTTGTGTGCGGAGCGCAGCATGCCGCGCCCTATCTCGGCTCAATCTCGAATCTCGTCGACGCTCCGATTTTGCCTTGGTACCTCAACTCTCCGATTTCGATTGTGTAGCGCGGCCTTCCGCGCCGCATCTTCGCCTTTTCCTATATTTCCTCTACTTCCTCTACCTCCTTACTTCAACACTCCACTCTTAATCGCCATAAATCTCCCCGTCTCGCACTCCGCCGTCCTCCCCGACAATGTCCTCCTCCGCACATCCTCCAACGACGTAGCAAAAAGTATCTTCTCCATCGCCACCTGCACATCCCCCCACATCGCCTTCAACCCGCAACTCTCCCCCTCCACGCACACCGACCCCAGCCGTTCCTCTGAATGCGTGCAACTCGATTCCGCAAATGCCCCATCCACAATCCGCAGCACCTGCCCCATCGAAATTTCCGCCGGCGTCCGCGCCAGCGTATACCCGCCCTTCACCCCGCGCCTGCTCTCCAGCACCCCGCCGCGCTTCAACTCCAGCAAAATCTGCTCCAGATATTTCAGCGGTATATGATGCCGGCTGGCAATCTCCTGAATCGTCACCACCTCCGGCCACTGTAACGCCAAATGCAGCGCCGCCTGCGAAGCATACTCACCCTTTGCCGTTACGCGCATACGTCCCTCTCACTCCGCCTCAGCCTTCCACACGCCCTCGCCCCTGTCAATCACTCACGGCTGCCTCACTTGCTTGCTCGTCGCAAACCCTTGCCACCGCGGCACTCTCAGTCCGATGCTCTGTGCCGATAGGCCTTTCAAAAACTCGGGCGCCAGATATATTTCAAAGCATTTATCCCACTGCTCGGCCCGTTGACTTATCGAGTAGTTCAGAATGAGTTGCACTTCCCGATCTCCGCCGATGAAGTCCGGCCAGAAGCGAGCGTGTTTTTCCAGGAAACGGACCACGGTGTTCAGCGCATTTTTCCTGCTTGGAGACATCGTTGCTTTCGCTTTAAGCAAGCATAAAAGTAACCCTATTCTGCGAATGGTGTGCTGGCCCGCTCTGACCGGCCGGCCAGGATACTCGAGGCTTGATGGATAAGAGCTCTGAAATCTTTTCCGGACGATATGCCGAATGACGCAACACGATATCCATGCCGAAGCGATCTTTTCCGATTTTCATCGAATTCTCCGCAATATATGGCATACCAAACGAACGCCGACCAACTCTTTGCGACGCCCAATCATCTACAATAAAGCCTCGGATTTATAGCTATCCGCGCAATGGAGCCGTTTTGACCGCAACGTTCCACCCACCTAGCCACGCCTTTCTAGGGGCGCAGCATGCTGCGCCCCAGGCCCGCACGATTTCAGCACCAAGAAAACTTCTGTTGGTGGAGGCGCGCCCCACGCTTTTACTGCTAGCGCTACTGTCCATTCTTTCGCCTCTGCAAGCAATCGGGCAATCCGTGACGCCCCCACCCTCAACCGCCAGCAAACTCCCCAACACGCTGGAAGGCCACTGGGCCGGCACCCTAAAAGCCGGCGACGCCGCCCTCCACCTCGTCCTGCACCTCACCAAATCCCCCGACGGCCTCCTCCACGCCAAGCTCGACAGCCTTGACCAAGCCGTCTACAACATCGACGCCACCAATCTCACCCACACCGATTCCAGCATCACGTTTGAAGTCCCCAACGCAGGCGCCGCTTTCGAAGGCAAGCTCTCCGCCACCCGCCAATCCCTTGAAGGCACCTGGAACCAATCCGGCGCGGCCATCCCCATCACCTTCCATCGCGAAGCCCCCGGTATCGCCGGCCGCAAATCCGACGCCCTCTTCGCTTCCGAAGGCACCTGGCAAGGCGCGCTCGAAACTCCCGGCCTGCGCCTCCGCCTGCAACTGCACATCACCCACGACGACAAAAAGCAATTGGTCGCCGCGCTCGACAGCCTCGACCAAGGCGTCAACGG
This sequence comes from Candidatus Acidiferrum sp., assembly GCA_049513775.1. Lineage (GTDB taxonomy): Bacteria > Acidobacteriota > Terriglobia > Acidiferrales > UBA7541 > Acidiferrum. The sequence continues at coordinate 1,380 of JBEKVU010000318.1, read as the reverse complement.
CATGCCCGCCACCAAAGTCTCGCAAAAAGAAAGCACCGTAAATTTCGAAATCCCCGGTGTAGGCGGCGCCTACGAAGGCACCCTCAACACCGCCAAAGATTTTATCACCGGCACTTGGACGCAATCTGAAGTCCCGCAAAGACTAAATTTCATCCGCCAGGAGCAACCGCTCGAACTATCTCGCCCGCAAAATCCCACAAAACCCTATCCGTACGTTGAAGAAGACGTCACCTTCCCCAACGCCAAAGCCAACAACGTCACGCTGGCAGGCACACTCACCACGCCGCGTACCGCTGGCCCATTTCCCACCATCCTGCTCATCGCCGGCTCCGGCCCGCACGACCGCGACGAAACTCTCGCCGGCCACAAGCCCTTCCTCGTTCTCGCCGACGCGCTCACCCGCAGCGGCTACGCCGTTCTCCGCTTCGACAAGCGTGGCATCGCCAGTTCCACCGGCGATTACGCCACCGCCACCACCGAGGATTTCGCCAGCGACGCCGAAGCCGCCATCACCTACTTAAAAACTCGCCGCGACCTCAACATGAAAAAGTTCGGCATAGTTGGCCACAGTGAAGGCGGTATCATCGGCCCCCTGCTCGCCGTTCGCAGCCCGCAGCAAATTTCCTGGCTGGTCCTCCTAGCCGCTCCAGCGCTAAAGGGAGAAGACACTCTTCTCCTGCAATCCAAATTAATCGCGCAAGCCGGCGGCCTCAGCGACACGCAAATCGCTTCGAGCCTGGCCTTCGACCGCAAAGCTTACTCCCTGGTCCGCGAAGAACACGATCCCGCGGAGCTAGAAAAGAAACTGCATGACCTGGTTCGCGTCAGCGGATTGGCCGCTTCCTTGCCGCCCCCCGCGCTGCAATCGCAAATTCGCCTGATCAGCTCTCCATGGTTCCGCTTTTTCCTGGATTACGATCCCGCCGCCACCCTAAAAAAAGTCACCTGCCCCGTCTTGGCCCTAGACGGTGACAAGGATTTGCAAGTCCCCTCCGCCGAAAATCTCCCGCTAATCCAGTCCGCCCTGGAAGCCGGCGAAAACCAAAGCTTCGAAGTAAAAGAAATGCCCGGCCTCAATCACCTCTTCCAACGCTCCGAAACCGGCTCCCCCAGCGAATACGGCGTAATCCAAGAAACCTTCTCCCCCGAAGCCCTAAACAAAATCACCTCCTGGCTGGCCACCCATTAGTTTTTGACGTGGCCTTTGAATTTCGTTTTGAATTTGTAGCGCCCGGGCGGGAGTCCCGGCGCTTTTCCGGTGTACGCCGCGCATGTTCGACAGCTTGCGGGTGAGAGTCCCGTCCCAACCTGATGGAGGTGAAGGGTAGCGAAGCGCAAGGGCGTCACCGCGAGGTGGGGTCTGAAGGAAGCGTGGAGCAA
>JBEKVU010000317.1:0-5331 GCA_049513775.1 Candidatus Acidiferrum sp. | reverse complement strand
TCGGCGGGTCTGCCATGGCGCATGGTTCGCGGATCGTGGCGTCAGAGGAAGTAGATCGCGCATTCGGCATGCCGGCGGGGAAATTGCGGAGCCGAGCGGGGATTGAGTCGCTGGCATATGTGGCGGAAGGCGAGAACGAACTGTCGCTGGGGACAGTGGCGGCGCAAGAAGCGCTGCGCGGGTCCGGAGCAGATGTTGGCGAGATGGACTGGATTGTGGCGACCACCGAAACGCACCACAATTATCCTTCGCTGGCGGCGCAACTGCATTCGCGGCTGGGTGTGCGGGAAGAGTGCGGGGCGCTGGACGTTGGCGGCGGGTGCTTGGGATTGGTCAATGCGTTTGCGGTGGCGCAATCGCTGATTGCCTGTGGGCAGGCGCAGGCGGTGGCCGTGGTGAGCGCGGACGTACATAGCCGGACGCTGACACCGGGACGAGTGGCCGGGGAGTTCGGCGGACTGTTTGGAGATGGGGCGAGCGCGTTCGTGCTGCGCGAGAAAAACGGTAGCGCGACGGCGAAGTACGCGCTGGGAGAATTTTTGTTTGGTTGCGCGGGCCAATATGCCGGAGCGGTGAGCGTGAGTGACGATAAGGTTGGCGGGTTGACGCTGCTGTTCGACGGCGACGCGCTATCGCGGGCCGCGATCGCGCGCATGGAGAAGACCATCGCGGCACTGGAGCTGCGGAGCGGGATTTCGCGGAAGTGCGTGGGAGCGTTTGCCACGCACCAACCGAACCCGCGGCTGATGAGTTTGGTGGCGCGGCAATGCGGAGTACCGGAAACACTTTTTCCGCCGGTGGCGCGGGCGTTGGGGAACCTGGGATCCTCGACGTGCGGCACGGCATTGCACCTGGCGCTGGCGGCGGCTCGGGAGCAAGAGGCGAAGAAGCCGATCTTTTTGGCATCACTTGGGCCGGGCTTGTTGTTTGGCGGGGGCTGGGTGAGGCAGGAGCGGTAAAGGAAGACCGCAGCGCGACTTGTAACTTTTTGTAACCACGACTCGAATCCAGCCGTGTAGTAGGGCCGGCACCTCCACGTAGGTCAAACAAAAAAAAGTACTTAGGGCAGCAGAAAAGCTGGCTAACAGCGTGCATCTCTGGAGCAGGCACGATGAGCATGTGACCGCGCTCGAGGGAGTAGTGAATGAAAGAGAATCTTAATCGACGACAACGTGGTGCTTCGCTAGTGGAGACGATCGCGGTGGTAGGGCTCGTTCTTGCGACGTCGGCTTTTGCAATTATGAACGGTGTGCGGCCGGCCACCACGACCCGAGCCAACACCGCCACGGACGAGGTGGTGACCACGCTGATTCAAGCGCGGCAACTGGCAATCAGCAAGCGGCGCAACGTGCAGGTGGCGTTTAACACCCCGCAGCCAAACGAAATTACAGTAACTTTGCTGACCTTGCCCAACGAGGCCGCCCCCTTCCCAATTCCGGTGGTCAAGCTCAACGATGGGATTTCGACGGCCTTGCAGTTCTACGTATTCACCTCGATACCGAACACGCCGATGGGGCCTCTGGGTTTCGGGAACACAACGGCTATCGATCTTCAAGCGGTGAATGGCGGAACCCCGAACGCGGTGATGTTCTCGACGTCAGGGGGATTTGTTGGTGACGGCGGAGTTCCAGTGGCGAATTACTACGCGGTTGGCAACAACGATCCGGTCAACGCCACAATTTTCATCGGAACACCGAGCAATACCGCGACCGCACGAGCCATCACGGTTTTGGGGGCCACGGGGCGGGTACGTTCTTATTACTGGAATGGAACGGCATGGCAGGAATAGAGAGCGAATCCATGAGACTAACGATCACAAACAAGCGCCGGCAATCCGGTTTTACGTTGCTCGAAGCGATTATTTCGCTCGCGGTTTTGTCCTTCGGGGTGTTGTCGCTAGCGGCGATTTACGCGCAAGGAGCGTATTACTCGGCGGCGGCGCAGTTCGACTACATCGCGGAGAAGAAAGCCGAACAAGCGGTGGAAGCGATGTTCACGGCGCGAGACATTCAGTCGCTAACGTGGACGAACATACAAAACGTCAGCCAAGGCGGAGTATTTGTTGACGGGCCACAGAAGATTCTGCTGCCGGGCCCGGATGGTCTGGTTGGCACGGTGAACGATCTGGGATCCGCGGACGAGACAGTGATTACGGGGGTGGGCGCGACGCTGGATCTGAACCCGTTTATGACGCGGACAATTGCGATTACGCCGGTAACGGTAGCCGGAGTGACGGAGGTGGCGTTGCGGCAGGTGACCGTAACGGTTACCTACACGCTGGGGAGCCATACGCGGAGTTACACGCTGGTCAGTTATATCTCCTCGTATGCCTGATTGTTTCCTGGAAGGATTTTCCGGCGATTCTGCCGGACGCGGAAGGATAGAAGGATGGCCATGAGCTTATTTCGCATGAAGAGACAAGCCGGATTTACGTTAGTGGAATTCATGATCGCCATGGGCATTACCGGGGTGGCGCTGGCGGCCACGATGCTGGCGTTCCGAGACGCTACACAGGTAAACCAGAACGTTGGCTTAAGCGAAGACATGACGGACAACATGCGGGCGGGCCTGAACATGATGGAGCAGGATTTGATTCAGACGGCCACGGGCATCCCGACCGGGGGCATCTCTCTTCCAGCAATGGCAGCCACGGCGTCGTGCACGTCGGGAATAACCGCCGTCAATCGCCCGTCGTTGAATGGGTCAACGACGTTTCCGGCCTGCAATATATCGCTGCCGGCGATTGAGCCAGGGTTCAACCTCGGTCCTGTTGGTACGGACGAAGTGACCTTGTTATACCAAGACAATAGCTTAGCGCTGAACACCTATCCGATATTTCTGGCAACTGGGAATGGAGCGCCCGGGACGGGCGGCGGTTGCGCGGGTTCGATCGCCCTCAGCGGGGGGTCGGCGACGTTTGATCCAAAGTGCGTGGTTTCGCCGAGTCCCACGGGCGCGACGATCAATGCCGGAGATTTGCTGATGTTCAGCAACGCCAATGGGAATGCGCTGGTGATGGTAACCAGCGTGTCGTGGCCAACGGTTTTTTTTGCCGGCAACGACGCCTTCAAGCTAAATCAGACGGGCGATCCGTGCGGGACACTGCTACAGCTACAGAGCGGGAATGCGTGCCCCTCGACGAAGCAGGGCACATCGTATCCTCCGACCACGGTGACGCGGGTCACCATGGTTAGCTATTACCTGGATAACGTCAGCTTTCCGAATCACGTGGAGCTGATTCGCCGCGTTAATTTCAACACCGGCCAGACCGTGGGTGACACGCTGCAAACGCTACATTTCACTTACAACTTCAGCGATGGTGTGGCGGTGAACGAGACCACGGTGCCGGTGAACTATTCGGAAAACCAGATTCGCTCGGTGAACATTTATTTGGCAGCGCAGTCGGACGCCACGTCGCAGAAAAGCGGCAAGTTCATGCAGAGCAGCGTACAGACGCAGGTCAGCCTGCGCAGCATGACATTTTTCAACCAGTATCCGTGATTGCTTGTGATTACTAAGGGGAATGAGAACATGAGAGCCGCGAAAAGAATTCTGCGCCGTCAGTCTGGCATAGCCCTGCTGACCACTATTCTGCTCATGCTGCTGATGTCCAGCCTGCTGGTGGGGTTCATTCTGCTGATCAACTCCGGGCAAAAGCTGAGCGGCATCAACAACGATTATGGGAAAGCGTTCTACGCGGCGGAAGCGGGAATGGAGAAACTGACGGCGGATCTGGGTACGCTGTTCAGCAACAACTACGCGCCGCCCGCGACGCAGATTAACGCGTTGCAAAATAACCCTCCGGTGATTCATGACATCGCGTACACGACGGCGACGGGCGCGTCGGGTTATACCATCACGAGCACGAATCCAACGGATGCCAACGGGAACTACCTGCCGACGGTGACGACGATCTCGTCTGGCGCTTATCAGGGTCTGACGGCACTGGCAACGCCCTATACGATGAGCGTGACGGCGCGCACGACGAGCGGCTCGGAAGTGAAGCTGCAGCGCACCACGCAGACGGTGGGCATCCCGTTGTTTCAATTTGGAATTTTTTGCCAGACGGATTGCGCTTTTTACGCTGGCGGGACTTTCAATTTTGGCGGGCGCACGCACTCAAACGGCAACTTGTTCTTGGCCAGTGGAGCGACGTTAACGCTGGGCGCTCCGGTTACCGCTTATAAGGATGTCATTACATCTGTTCTGGAAAACGGAAATCCGTATACGAACGGCTACACCGGAACGGTCAACGTTTTCAATGGCTCGGGTACGAGTGTCTTGGGGCCCACGCAAGGAAGCCTGACAGGCGGCCCGGGAAGCGGGCCGAACACCAACTGGCCGACGATTTCGACGGGCGCCGGCTCGGGTGACTTTGCCGGCAATCTGCGCAATGGTGTGGGAAGCGCCTATCCGCAATACTCGACGGGCGCGCTGCAATTGAACCTGGGCATCGTAACGCTGGGCAACGGCGCGACAACACCGATCGACGTGATTCGGCGGCCGATTGTCAGCGAGAACCCCACGGTGACGCAGGAGCGCTACTACGGGCAAGCCAGTCTGAGGGTGCTGCTCTCCGACAACCCGATAGACATTTCGAATCTGCCGTGCATATCGGCACTGCCGCCGTATAACCTCGCCCATCTGAATCCCGGATTCGCGGTATCCGACCCGATCACCGCGGCGATCAAGACAAACTTGGGTACCCACGCCGAAACATTTGTACCGTTGGCCACCTCCGGCGCCACCGGAGGCGCTAACTACTCCCCGACGGATGGATACTGGATTCCAAATGGCAGCCAGTCCATCACGGGATACATCAAGATCGAAATCCAGACGCCGCCGTACAACGCTTGCAATTGGACGGACGTGACGGCGGAAGTTCTGGGCTATGGTTACGTCGGCAAGAACGCGAATCCTTACACGTCAGGCACTCTATACCCGGCGCCTCCCACGATTCCCGTGCTGCCGACCGCCCAAGTGAAGTCGCTGAACGCCTTGGCCGCATCGGCCGATCCTTGCCCGGACGCCCATCCACTGGCGATTATTCGGCTGCAGCGGATTCGCGATAATCCCTCGGTGGCAGGTACCAGCTACTGTGGCACAACGGGTTCTGGCGCGAACGTTACGATCGTTGCGACGCAGGGAACGGACTTTTGGCCCAACGTCCTGTATGACACGCGCGAAGGCATCTTGAATTATAACGATCCCTCCGCAACGGACATTGGAACGACGACGAAGATAGCGTACAACTCGATGCCCTCGCTCGGCGGTGTGATGCAGTACATTGAAGTGGACGTTAAAAACCTGTCGCAGTACCTGGCCGGCACG
>JBEKVU010000316.1:0-5360 GCA_049513775.1 Candidatus Acidiferrum sp. | reverse complement strand
CGGATATCTTGGAGCAGGTGTTCCACGAGATCTTCCTCGAGCCGTGATTTAGAGGACATCCCTACTTTAGACGCTGCGACCCGGGCTTTATTCTCCTCACATGGCGATTTTCTTGGCGCGATAGCCAAGGCAGCGCGATGGCCATCGCATGGCTGTGTCAGTGCAGCGCAGAGGCCAGCGTTTTGATCAGCAAGTGCTCTTGCTCAGGGAAAACTGTGCGCAGATCGACCACCAGGCGGTCGTCTTCAACGCGCGCAATCACCGAGATGCTGGCGGGAGCGCGGCGCAAGCGCTGCTCGAGTTGTGCCGCGGAGTGGCGGACGCTGGCGAAACGCAGCAGCTTGGTGGGCAACGTTTGCGCGGGCGTGGAGCCGCCGCCCGCGAGGGAATGTCCGTCGACAATTTCACATTCCACTTCATCGCGCGGGAGTTGTGGACGGAGCGCGGCCAGGACTTCCTCGCTGCGGCGCTGCAATTCGTCCGCGGTTAGGCGCATCATGCGCAGCGCGGGCAGTTCGTCCCAGGCGGCGCGGAGGTAGGCGCTTAGCGTGGTTTCAAGGGCGGCGATGGTTAGTTTGTCGACGCGCAGCGCGCGGAACAGCGGGTGGCGGCGCAGGCGGGCAATCAATTCCTTTTTACCGGCGATGATGCCGGCCTGAGGCCCTCCGAGAAGTTTGTCGCCGCTAAACATCACAATGTCCACGCCCGCGTCGATGGACTCGCGCACTGTGGGTTCGCTGACGCCGTGCGCGGAAAGATCCACCAGGCAGCCCGAACCCAGATCTTCAACGAGCGGAATTCCCGAGCGGCGGCTGAGCGCAACCAAGTCCGTAAGCGCCGGTTTTTCCGTGAAGCCCACCATTTTGAAATTGGAGGGATGCACGCGCAGCAGCAATTTCGTATCGCCGCTGATGGCTTTTTCGTAGTCCGAAAGATGCGTGCGATTCGTCGAGCCAACTTCGCGCAAGGCGGCGCCACTCTCGGCCATGATTTCCGGAATGCGAAAGCCGTCCCCAATTTCAATCAGTTCGCCGCGCGAGACGAGCACCTCGCCCATTTTTGCCAGCGCCGCCAAAACCAGCAATACTGCGGCGGCGCAATTATTCACCACGATGGCGGCCTCCGCGCCGGTGAGCCGCTCGAGTAGATGCGCGGTATGCACGTCGCGTTTGCCGCGCGCGCCGGCCGCCAAGTCGTATTCGAGATTGCTGTATTGCGTAGCCGTGCGGCGAAATTCCTCCACCACCGCGGCGGGCAACGGAGCACGTCCAAGATTGGTGTGCAAGATCACACCGGTGGCATTGATCACTGGCTGCAGCGAACGCGCCAGGATGCGCCCGACTTCCTCGGCGATGCGTTGTTCGAGAGCTCCCGGCGCGAGCTCGGCGAGGTTTACCTGACTGGCTACCTGATTGGCGGGTGAGCCGGCAGGCGCTTCGAGAATATTCGCGCGCAAGTCGGCGAGGATCGTGCGTGCAATTTCCAGCACCAGTGCGCGATCGGTGCGCCCCACCAAGGCCACCAAGCGGGGTTGTGCGAGCAACTCGTCCACGCTGGGAAGCTGCCGCAGCAACTCCGCCTGTTCGCTGGAAAGCGTATTCTTCACGCGACCATCCTTCAGAGAAGCCCCGCGGACATTTCAGCACAGCGCATTGGGCAAGGCAACTTTGTTCGACGCTTTGTTCGACACTGGCGGCCGCGCGCGAAACGCCCACTGTCCGCAGGTACAGGCTGCGCCGCACCTTGGTGCGGTACACGATCCGTAGCATCGCGCGCGCATGCGGTTGACCCTGCGCGGGCGGGCTTCTAGCATGATAGTCGAGCCCCAGTCGCTGGGTTCTTCCTATGGCCACAATCGACGAAGACATGGCGCAACTGGAGCGGGATATCCGCCAGTTGAAGATTGAGTACGACCAATTTTTCGGCGGCGGCCGAAAGCGTCCGCCCACGGAAATTGAGTGGCGCATCGAGCTCCTGGTCAAGCGCTACGGAGAGCGCGGCGGCGAAATGAAGTCCGGCCAGCGCTTCAAATTCAGCGGGCTCACGCAGTCTTACGCGAAGTATCGCGACATGTTCCGCAAGCGCACTAAACAGAAAGAGGAAGGCAGCGTTGCGCGGCATTATGGCGCGGCGGCGCGGGCCATCGAAGCCGAGCGCGCGCTACACCGGCAAGCCGAGGAAGCGCACCATGAAGCGCATGCCGAGCCAGCGGCGGTTGCGACGCCCGCCGGGGAAATTCCGGTCTTTCGCATGACTTGTTCGCAACCCGAAACGGAAGCGGACAAAGTCGGCCAATTGTACGAAGCGCTGATGAGCGCTAAGGAGCGCGCCGGCGAATCGAGCGGGAAACTTTCACGGGCGAGCTTCGACGAGTTTGTTCGCAAGAAGACCAAAGACTTGCAGAAACAGAAAAATTGCCGCGACGTTGAATATGTGGTGGAAACCGTCGACGGGCAGGTGAAATTGAAGGCGCTGGTCAAGGCCTAACGCACTCGAGCAATTTGCTGATCCGTCGCTGATTTATCTTCCTCTCGTTATCCACAGTTCCCGCGCGTCTATTTGTTTGCCACATTTCCACTTTCCGTCGTCTTCTGTCACGCTTATAGAACACTTTGAATTCTTTTCGGAGGGCAACATGGCTGTGGAGCGCGCGCTGATCAGCGTTTTTGACAAGACCGGAATCGTGGAATTTGCCAAGCGGCTGGCGGCGCTGAAAATCGAAATTCTGTCGACCGGCGGTACGGCAAAACTCTTGCGCGAAGCTGGCGTAGCGGTCCGCGACGTTTCCGATTTCACCGGCTGGCCGGAAATGCTCGGTGGCCGCGTGAAGACGCTCCATCCGAAAGTTCACGGCGGGCTGCTCTTCCGCCGCAAGCACGCGGACGATCAGAAGCAAGCCGCGGAACACGGTATCGCGCCCATCGATTTAGTAGTGGTGAATTTGTATCCCTTCGAAGCTACGGCCGCGAAAGAAGGATTAAGCGCGGAAGAGTTGATCGAAAATATCGACATTGGCGGGCCGACCATGCTGCGCTCGGCGGCGAAGAATTTTGAGAGCGTCACGGTGGTGACGGATCCCCAGGACTACGCGCGCGTGGCCGAAGAGCTGGAGCTGATGCGCGAAACCTCGCTGACCACCAAGCTGGAGCTGGCGCGAAAGGTTTTTGCCGCGACTTCAAGCTACGACGGAAAAATTACTATGGAACTGGAACGGCTTTCCGCGGCGCACGGCGTCGGCGGAACGGTCGGGCACGTTATTTTGACGCCAAAAACCACGTTACCGGAACGCGTGCACATTTCTCTGCGGCGGCAGCAGGAATTGCGCTATGGAGAGAACCCGCATCAGGCAGCGGCTTTGTACGTTCCGGCAGGCCGTGCGCCCGAAGGATTGGCGGCGGCGAAGCAACTGCAGGGCAAAGAGCTTTCCTACAACAATTTCGTAGACCTCGAAGCCGCGCGCAGCCTCGCGGCGGAATTTACCCGGCCCGCGGCGGTTATCGTGAAGCACAACAACCCGTGCGGCACTGCCGAGCAGGAGTCGCTCGTTGAGGCGTATCGCAAAGCGCTGGCCAGCGATCCAATATCGGCATTTGGCGGCGTGCTGGCGTTCAATCGCGTGGTGGACGCCGCGACCGCGGAAGAAGTGGCGAAACTTTTCGTGGAGTGCATCGCCGCTCCGGGTTTTGACGCGCAGGCCAAAGCGATTTTCGCCGCGAAGAAGAATTTACGCTTGCTGGAACTGCCCGCCGGCGGCCTGGAACCGGAGCGTGAGCCGCAACTGAAACGCATTCTCGGGGGCATGCTGGTGCAGAAGCCGGACCTCGGCGAAATCAAGGACAGCGAACTGCGCACGGTGACCAAACGCGTGCCCACGGCAGAAGAGATGAGCACCATGCGTTTCGCGTGGAAAGTTTGCAAGCACGTAAAATCGAACGCCATTGTCTTCGCCAAGCATGGCGCAACACTGGGCGTCGGCGCGGGCCAAATGAGCCGCGTGGACTCCGTGAAAATCGCGGTAATGAAATCGCAGCAACCCCTGGCGGGCAGCGTCGTGGCCTCCGACGCCTTCTTTCCGTTCCCCGATGGCGTAGAAGAAGCGGCCAAAGCCGGAGCGACCGCGGTGATCCAGCCGGGCGGTTCTGTAAAAGATCCCGACGTAATTGCCGCTGCAGACCGCCTCGGCATGGCCATGGTCTTCACCGGCATGCGCCATTTCCTGCATTGATATTTGAGGCCATGCCGCAACGACAAGCCCCACACGTAGACAAGGAAGGGTGCGTCGTTTGTTGCGCCATGCGCATCAGAGTGGCGCACGGATGTCGAGTGGTGTTTGGTGAAAGGAGCTTGCGATGTCGACGACGAACCAAGGCACCAAGATTGTTTTGCAGGTCGGCGCGGAGTTGCGCGTGAAGAATAATGGCGACGTCATTATGGATAATCCCGAGCTGGTTCTGGCCGAGGAAGATGGCGCGGCGGACGCCGTGCTGTTGTACAAGTTTGACGCCAAAGCCGGGGAACACATTTTCCGCCTGCTGGACCCAGTTGCGAACCACAAGCACACAAAAACGCACCGCCGCGGCGACTGAGCTCTCACTGCCTTAAGAATTCGCGCAGGTGCACGGCTAGAGCATCTCTCACGTTGCGGAAAGCGGTTAGCTTTTCGAGGTCGCTGCCTTGGACGGTGGCCGGGTCGGCCAAGCTCCAGTGGATGCGTTGCGGAGCGCCGGGAAAGATGGGGCAGTGTTCGGCGGCGGAATCGCAGACGGTGATGACCGAATCGAAATGCTGGCCGGCGAATTCGTTTACGGATTTTGAATGGTGACCGGAGATGTCGATGTGGAGTTCGCTCATGGCTGCGATGGCCAGCGGGTTTACTCCTACGGGTTTGGTGCCGGCGCTCTGAACTTCCAGTTGGCCCGCGGCGAGATGCCGCAAGAGGCCTTCAGCCATTTGGCTGCGCGCGGAATTGCCGGTGCACAAGATCAAGACGCGTTTCCGCTGGATCTTTTCGATTGTGGTCATCCGACCTTCTTAAAATCCATGCGCAGTTCGCTGGCGGAGCCCTGGGTCAACCATAGAAAGAAGATGGTGGCGACCGCCGCACCGAGGAGCTGCGCGGCCAGGAACCCGGGAACATCGGCTGGGCGGATGCCCGCGAAGGTGTTGGTGGCCGCGCGCGCCAGGGTTACCGCGGGATTGGCGAAAGACGTGGAAGAAGTGAACCAGTAGGCGCCGGTGATGTACGCGCCGACGGCATACGGAGCCGCGGAGCCGTGAAAGCGGCTGCAACCGGCGATGACCAGAAGCAGGCCAAAGGTCGCGATGCTTTCGCTGAAGAGTTGCGACGAACTGCTGCGCGC
>JBEKVU010000315.1:0-5377 GCA_049513775.1 Candidatus Acidiferrum sp. | reverse complement strand
ATAATGAGAGGCTCGCCGCCCACGGAACGAAACGCCCGCACCGGGCTGTTCACGCCGCCGACCAGTACCTGTTCCGCGCGCGCAAAAATCTCGCGCGAGCGTTGCCGGTTCGGTTTCGTTTCTTTCGCAGGTGCGTTCATCGTGGGTCTTCTATCACCTTGGAGTGCGCCAAATTGAACAGTGGCACCTAACGCGGATCACGGAACACGTTCATCCTAGCCGAGGCTGCAATCTAAAGGCCGAGCAAAGCAATCACGGCGCGAGCCAACGCGCCGCGTCCTTGGCATGATAACTGATAATAATGTCGGCGCCAGCGCGCTGAATGCCGGTCAAAATTTCCAGCACCACGCGCTTTTCGTCCAGCCAGCCATTGCCTGCGGCGGCTTTCACCATGGCGTATTCGCCGCTCACGTTGTACGCCGCGACCGGAACGTCAGAGGCGTCGCGTACCTGGCGAATCACATCAAGGTAGGGAAGAGCGGGCTTGACCATCACCATGTCCGCGCCTTCTTCAAGATCGAGGGCCACTTCTTTCAGCGCTTCGCGCGCGTTGGCCGGATCCATCTGGTAGCTGCGCCGGTCGCCAAATTGCGGCGAGGATTGCGCCGCCTCGCGAAACGGCCCGTAAAACCCCGAGCAATATTTCGCGGCGTAAGAAAGAATGCCGACGTCAGCGAATTTATGTTCATCGAGAATGGCGCGAATCGCACCAACCCGCCCATCCATCATGTCCGAAGGCGCGACGATGTCCGTGCCAGCGCGCGCATGCGAAAGCGCCTGCTTGGCAAGAATTTCCACCGTCGCATCGTTCGCTACATCGCCATGCTCAATCACGCCGCAGTGCCCGTGATCGGTGTACTCGCACAAGCAGACATCGGTAATCACCAGCAGCGGCAATTGCGCTTTGCGAATCGCTTCCACCGCGCGCTGTACCACGCCCTCGGCTAGCAGCGAACTGCTTCCCCGGGCGTCTTTCGCATCCGGCAAGCCGAAAAGCAACACTCCGGGAATCCCCAGCGCGGCGACTTCGCGACACTCTTCGACGATGCGATCCACGGATTGCTGAAACACGCCGGGCATGGAACTGACTTCTTGCCGCACATTCTCGCCCGGACAAACAAACAGCGGATAGATCAAGCCATGCTTAGTAAGCCGCGTCTCGCGCACCAATCCGCGTAACGCTTCGGTCCTGCGCAATCGCCGCGGCCGATGTATCGGAAAACTCATGATTTTTTCGCCCCCGCTAAAGGCCCTGACACACGATTCGCAAAATAGCCGTGCAAAACGCTGACGACCGCGTCCACGCTGGCGTCGCTCGCCACCAGCGGCTCGCGCAGTTCCGCTCGATCGAAGGCCCACCCGGTGACCGTGCCGATAGCCACGAACACGACTGAATTCTGCGCTTCAACGGATTGTGCGGTACCTAGCGCTTTTCCGAGCGACATAACGGCAGAGGGGCTGAAGCAAACGATGGCATCGACTTCCCGCCGTTCGACCAGTACCTTCAGCTCGTTGTCGTGCTCCCGACACAGTTCCGTGTGGTAGGTGGCGACGTCCATTACTTCTGCCCCGCGCCGTTTGATCGACTCGGGCAATTCTGGGCCGGCGATGTTGCTGCGAGGTAACAGCACTCTTCGTCCGGGCAACTGCTCGCCCAATTCGTTTGCCAAGGAAACGCCGTCGTGAGATGTCGCGACGTAGTGAACGGTTAGTCCGGCGTCGACCGCAGCGCGCTGTGTCGCGCTTCCTACCGCGGCTATGCGAAATCCCGCGGTAACGGTGAAAAAGTCTGATCGCAACTGGCGGCCTCGCTGGACCACCGGCGACACTGCATTTTGACTGGTCAAGAAAATCCAATCACCCGTACGAAGCCGCTCGAGCGCTGCGTCGAGTTCTGTGTAGTCTTCAATCGGAACAATCCTAATCAGCGGAAGAACAATTGGGCTGGCACCGCGTGTACGCAGCGCGTCGGCGAGGGCCTCGCTCTGAGCCAGAGCGCGTGTAATCACGATGCGCTTGCCAGCGAGCGGAGATGGTGAGGCCTCAGCCACGCTGACGCCCAGCAGCTTGCAAAATGTCCATGGCGCCGGCGTCCAGCAATTGGCGCGCGAGTTGTTCGCCGAGTTGCGCGGCGTTTTCCGCAGTGCCCGTCGCACGCTCCTTGATGTATTGCAGGCCATCCACCGAGCACACGCACGCTTCCATCACCAGTTCGCCGCGTTCCATGCGCGCCCACGCGCCGAGCGGCACTTGGCAGCCGCCTTGCATCGCGGCGAGCAGCGCCCGCTCCGCGATGATCGATGAGCGCGTTTCCGCATCGTCAAGTGGCGCGAGGAACGCCGCCGCGTCCGTATCCTTGACGCGGGCTTGCACCGCGATCGCGCCTTGCCCGACGGCCGGCAGGCAAACGTCCGGCTCCAGCGTTTCCGCGATGCGCTGGCTCAGGCCCAAACGATCCAGACCCGCTTTGGCCAACACCACCGCTTCGTATTCGCCGCTTTCTACTTTGCGCAAGCGCGTGTCCACGTTGCCGCGCAAATCGCGAAAATCGAGGTCCGGGCGAAGGTAGAGCAGTTGCGCCTGCCTGCGCAGACTGCCCGTGCCAATGCGTGCGCCCTGGCGGAGGTTGGCCAGCGTGACGCCATTGGCAGAGACCAGGCAATCGCGCACGTCGGCGCGTTTGCACACGGCAGGAAACTGCAGGCGCGACGGCGTGTCGGTGGGAATATCCTTGACGCTGTGCACCGCGAGGTCAATGGTTTCCTCGAGCAGCGCTTCTTCGAGTTCTTTGATAAAAATTCCTTTACCGCCGATCTGCGTCAGAGGGGCGTGCTGCAGCTTGTCGCCCGCAGTCTTGATGATCACAATTTCGGCGTCCACGCCGGTGGCCGCAAAGAGCTGCTTGCGCACGCTTTCCGCCTGCCATCTGGCAAGCATGCTGCCGCGTGTGCCGATGCGCAAAGCCCTCATGACTTATCGCTCCCCGGAAGAAATAGATCGCGTAGCGCTTCCACGTTTTGAATTTTGCGGCGCAGCTCGCGTTGACCGCGCAACTGCTGCGCCGGTTCGATCAACAATTTCTCGAGCAAATCGTCGACCACAATCTCAAGATGGGTGCGATCTTCGGCACTCAAATGGTGCATGGCAGCGAGACGTTCGTTCAGGAAATCTTTGCGCTCCGCCTGCACGCGTTGCCGCAGGGCGGCGACGAAACCGACGAGTTCCACGCTGGCCTGCCAGGAGAGAAACTTTCCTACATGCTCCTCGATAATCAACTCGGCCCTGGGAATTTCGCTTTCGCGCGCGCTGCGGTTCTGTTGCACGATATCCGAAAGATCGTCGAGATTGTAAAGATACACGTTGTAGATTTCGCTGGCCGCAGCTTCGATGTTGCGCGGGACACCGAGATCCATCAGAAATAGCGCGCGATTGCCACGTGCACTCATCACGCGTTCAAGGTCGGCGCGCAGGAGCACGGGTTCTTCCGCGGAAACGGAAGTCACCACCACGTCCGGCGTTAGCAGAGCATCGTCCCAATTTCCCCAAGGAACGACGGTGCCGCTAAACTCTTTGGCCAACGCCGCCGCGCGCTCCGCGGAGCGATTCATGAGCGCTAAATTTGCGATACCGCGATTCCTTAGCTGGGAGACGACGAGTTCGCCCACCGAACCGGCGCCAAGCACCAGCGCGCTTCGCTGGTTGAGCTTGCCAAAAATGCGCTCGGCAAGTTTTACTCCGGCAGAGGCCACGGACATGGGCCGCGTCCCGAGCTCGGTTTCCGAGCGCACGCGCTTCCCTACCTCCAGAGCGCCTTGGAACAGGCGATTCAGAACCGGACCGGTAGCACGCTGTTCGTGGGCAAATTTGTACGCTTCGCGTACCTGGCCGAGGATTTCCGCTTCGCCCAGCATCATGGAGTCGACTCCGGCGACCACGCGGAAAAGATGGCGGACGGCTTGTTGGTCGTAATGGTGATAGAGCGAAACGCTGAGGAGTTCGTGCTGCACGGAATGAAATTCGCTGAGGAAGGAAGAAACGCCCGGCGCGGATTCGCGCATGGCTTCCGGAGGGACGCCGTAGACTTCGCTGCGATTGCAGGTGGAGATCACCACGGTTTCTTCGAGGAGTCCGCGGGAGCGCAGTTCGTCGGCGGCGCGGCGAGCTTGTTCGTTTGTGAAAGACACCCGTTCGCGCACCTCAAGGGGCGCGGTAAGGTGATTCAAGCCGACTAGGACGATTTCCATGCTTTGCCTTGGTGCCCCTGCGTCAACCTAAAGATGACGCCCTAAAGGGCGTCGCTACAAACGGCAACGGCTAGAAATAGCGGTGACTCTGCGACAAGTACAGATTCACTACTGTGAAACTGAGAATTACTACCGCGAAATTGAAAATGCACAGCTTCGAGGCGCGCGCGCCGCGCCACGCGGCTGTGCGGGCTACGATGAAATAGACGGCGTAGAGCAGTAGGACCAATAGCGTGATTACGTATTTGGGATCGTAGTACCAAAATTCGCCGTGCAGGCGGTCGACCCAGACGAAACCGAGCGCGGTGCCGACCGCGATAGAAAAAAGCCCGATGAGTACGCTCGAGCGGCTCATGCGTTCGAGAAGGTCGAGCGACGGCAAGCGCCAGACCACGTTGCCCAGTTGCCTGCTGCGCAGGAGGCGCTCTTCGACAAGATAGATCAGGCTGAGTACGAAGGACAGCGCGAAGGCGGCGTAGGCCAAGATGCTCAGCGTTACGTGCAGCGCAAAGACCGCGCCGTGCGCGGGCGTCGGAGTCAGGCGATCAGGCGGCGCCAGGTGCGCGGCCAAAAATACGGCGAGCACGATGGACAGCACGAATGGCCCGACGGATTGTTGGCGATGGATTAGTTCGAGAACCAGATAGGTGAGAGCGAGCAGCCATCCGAAAAGCGAAAGCGAGCCGTAAAGGTCGTGATAGGGGACGGTGTGCAGACCGCGCGAACGCTCAAGCAGTGCGAAATAATGCGCCACGATGCCCAAGCCGAGGAATAAAGTAGCCGCCGGGCCCGTGAGTTTTTTGCCAGTGTTCAGGAAGCCCAAGTACAGCGCCAGGCTGACGCTGTAGGCGAGCACGGTAAGAATGAGATAGACGTGATTCATGGCGCAAGCCGCGTAATGTCCGCAGAAAGAACAGTATAGCTCACCCAATAGGGGGCCCGCACAACGCTAGCGCTAAGCGGTAGGCGTGCGCATCAGAGGTTGGCCCTCGATCAAGTCTTGCTCAGAGTTTGCCGTGAAAATGTCGTTTTGCCTTCGCGAAATCACTGATTAGGTGTGCCTCGTCGACCGCTGCCTGGTCCTCCTTCAAGTCGGTGCACCCGGTCTCGAAAATATCGGCGAGATTGCTTCT
>JBEKVU010000314.1:0-5380 GCA_049513775.1 Candidatus Acidiferrum sp. | reverse complement strand
GACGGCCACGCCGGCCAGTAAAAGCAGCAATAGTTTCACCGGTCGTACCCTCGCTTTCTTTCGCGCAGCACGATCTTGGCGTACTTCGCCAAGTGCTCAATGCCTTGCAGCGCGGTTTCCAATTCTCCGGCGGGCATGACGCGAAACATTTTTTTCACCAGCTCCGGGTCGAGCACGGTATTTTGTTCCTGCACCCGGCTCCCGGCCGCCGTCAGCGTCAACCCGACGCAGCGCGCATCCTGCTTGTCACGCGTCATTCGGACATATCCGCTGCGCGCCAAGCGCTTCACTGTGATGCTCATGGTCGAGCGGCTCACACCCAAGTGCTCGGCCAGTTGTGACGACTTGGTCGGGCGCGTGGCATGCAAGTGATCGAGGACGCTGGTTTGATGCGCCGTAATAACCCTTCCGCTTTCGTCGTCGCGCACGTGCCGCCGATGGCAAGCTAGAAAGATCGCTGGATAAGCGTCCAAGAGCCTTCGTATACGTGGGTCCACGGTAGGCGGCAGCGTGCGACAGATGGTTTGATGTGTCAAACAAAATATTCGCCAGCGGCCCGGGCAGCTTTGCCGATGGCTTTTTTGGGTTTGGCTTGAATTGAGGAGTTCCATCGCCCGGATGTCCTTGAGTACACGCCGGAAGGGAAGTTCGAGAAAGGCTTACGCCGCGGGCTTACGAAGTTGCGTCGGCGAAGCCATCAATCCCATCACCGGCATGTTGCGGCGGTCCACCAATGAGCGCGCCGAGCTACTTGGCAGCTACCTAACCGCCGTCCCCGAAGATGGCTTATTAGACTGGCCTGGTATTTCCATGGGCGGTCATCCGGACCCGCGCCTCCTGCAACCCTGCGCGGAGGGCACCGCCAATCCCCAAGCCTCTGCGGAATCACCCGACGCGAAGCTGCACGCACATCGATCTTCACGCCAAACTCATCACGCCCGATGTGCTGGTACAGCCGCACATGGCGTCGCTCGAAATAACCTTCTACCCAGCTTCCGGCAGCTTTGCCAAGTCCTACGACGGCGACGCCTTCGCCTCCGGGCACCACTTGTGGAACCGCGAAAAGCGTGCCGGCTACGAAGCATCCGCATACCCATGCACCACGGCAGAGACGACGGCAGCTAGGAAGACTTCCTAACCGGCTTTGTGGTGGACGACAATTCCGTGTGGGGCCACCCCGTCGGCGTCGCCATCGGCAAAGATGGCAGCATGTTCGTCACCGACGACGCCGGTCGCACCGACGAAGACAACAAAACCCGATAGATTTAGATCCGCTTCGTCAACTTCGCTTCTGGGTGGGGCCGGTATTCAGTGACAACTGTTTCCGCCGTACGGAAACTGCCGCAGAAGGGAATCGATCGTCAAGCTTCCTTCCCGATCCTCCAAACGGTTCAGCATGCCAAGCTGGTCTTTGTGTCCCAGTGGAACTACCGATCGAAGTTCACTCACCCGGTAACCGCCAACCGCCTCAGCCACGTCGGCGAGCAATGCCGGCTTCTCGTCGGATCCGGATCCAAGTAGCACATCCCACATCCACGCCGTTCTGTGGTTCGCTTCATCCAGGGCCCTCGTGACGATCCGACGGCCGTCGAGACTAAACGTCGCGTAGAGCACATAATCGCTGTGTTCAAGAGGAGCGGTAACGGGCTTACCGGAAACGGTTTCCCAGACTCTCGCCGTCTTGTCGAGAGACGCGGTCACGACCCGGCGACCGTCGGGACTGAACGAAGCCGAGAAGACGATCTCCTGGTGTTGCAGCGGCACTCCAACCGCCCTGCCCGACTCGACCTCCCACACGCGTGCCGTTTTGTCCTGGGAAGTGGTAACCATGCGCCGGCCGTCGGGACTAAACGCTACAAAATCGACAGAACCATCGTGTTGCAGCGGCAGCCCAACGGGCCTACCGGAATCGGCTTTCCAGATCTTCGCGGTCTTGTCGTAAGACGCGGTCACGACGTAGCGGCCGTCGGGACTGAAGGCCGCAAAGTCGACGGTGTCTTTGTGCTGTAGGGGCGCGCCAATTGGTTTGCCGGAGCCAACGTCCCATATCTGCGCTGCGTCGTCCCCGAACGTGGTCACGACGCGGCGGCCGTCAGGACTGATTACTGCGAAATCAACCATGCTCTGTTTAGGCATGAGCATAGCTAATGGTCTGCCCGAGCTTGCAACCCAAATACGCACCATTTTGTCTTTCGCGGTTGTCACAATGCGACTCCCATCGGAAGTGAAGGCCACGTGGTCGATGTTTTCTGGGTGCTGGAGAGGGGAACCGACGCTTTTGCCGGACGAGACATCCCACAGGCGCGCTGCTTTGTCGTCGGACGTGACCAAAACGCGCTGTCCGTCGGGGCTGAAGGTAATGGAAATGACCGGGGAGGGGCTCTTCATTGGCGGGCCGAGGGATTTGCCTGTTTCAACCCCCCACACCTGCACCGTTTTATCGTCCGCGAAGGTGGCGAAACGGCAGTTATCGGGGCTGAACGCTGCTGCGAAAGCACTCTGATGTCGCACTGGAGTCCCGACGCGCTCGCCGAAGTCGACCCATACTCGCGCCGTTTTGTCCGCGGAGGCGGTTACGATGCTCCGTCCATCGGGACTAAAAGTGGCGGAGAATACATCAGCATCGTGCCGCATCGGCGGCCCGACCGGCCTGCCCGATTCGGACTCCCATACGCGCGCCGCGCCGTCCCGCGATGCCGTGACCACTCGCTTACCGTCAGGACTGAAGGCGGCCCTGAGAACAGGACCCTGATGCTGCATCGGCAGGCCCACAGCAACGCCCGATTCGGAATTCCACACCCGCGCGGTCTTATCGTCTGAGGCGGTAACCACTCGCCGGCCGTCCGGGCTGAAAGCCGCAAAGTACACGAAGCTTTGGTGTTCCAGTGGTGGGCTTAACGCTCTGCCGGACTCCGCTTCCCAGACCCGCGCGGTGTTATCGAACGAAGCGGTGACGACGCGTCGGCCATCCGGGCTGAAGACCGCCGACGAGACGAAGTCGTGATGTTGCAGTGGTTGACCGACGCGCTCGCCGGAATTGGTTTCCCACACCCGCGCAGTCTTATCGTCGGAGGCGGTAACCACGCGCCTCCCGTCAGGGCTAAAGGCCACGAAGCCAACCCGGTCCTTGTGCTGAAGGAGCGCGCCAACGGGCTTGCCAGACTTGATCTCCCACACCCGCGCTGCGTCCTTAATATCGGCCACCGCCAAGAGGCTACCGTCAAGACTGATCGCCGCAAGGCTGCGCGAATGGGGCCCGTCTTGCCGGTGAGCGCTAAGAAGCTTGCCAGTCTCGCTGTCCCAAACTCGGGTCATGCCCTCATTCGACGATGTGAAAACGCGGCGGCCGTCAGGACTTAAAGCGGCGAGACCGACGGCCCCCTCATGCCGCAACACAGGGCTGACAGGCTTGCCCGTCGTGGTATTCCACACCCGCGCAGTGTTGTCATACGAACCCGTGACGACCCGGCGACCGTCCGGCCCGAAGGCCGCAGAAAACACTGAACCCTGATGCTCCAGAACCGCCTCCGGAATCCACCAGTTTTTGCGGAGAAGCAGATCCGAGATCCAACTTCTTGCAACAACGGAATCGGGATCGGCGCGGAGAGCGCCGGCCAGGTATGCGAGAGCCTCGCCGGGCCGGTCACTCTCGATCATCCGCGCGGCATCTTCTACGGACGAGCGGGCTAGAGCAACCTGAGCCTTGCGGTTCTCTTCGCGCGCTTTCTGGGTTTGTGCCTCGGCGGTCTTGCGCCTTTGCTCAGCCAGAGCTCGGGCCTCGGCTTCATTCTTGGCAGCTATGCGGGCAGCTTCGAATTGCGCTTGGGCGTCCAGTTGCGCGACACGTGCGGCGTTGCCCTGCCTCTGTGCATCCTTGCGCGCTCGAATTGCTTGGACCGCCTGCCATGTCGCGGTAACGAAAAGCATAAACAGGCTCATCGCAGCCGCTAATACTATGCGCAGGGCCCTGCTACGCTGAGATCGTTCCTGGCCGCGCAACTGCTCCCAATCCTGGCCCGGATAGAAACGGAGAAGGAGCTGTTTTAGGTCTTCAGTCAGTGCCGCATGCAGCTTCTGATCGCCCGGATGGCCCAGAATGTCCGAGCGACGATGGCTCAGGTTGACGAATAGAGGGGGAGCAATCAATTGCTGGCGCAGGGATGGCGGCAGCGCACGATCGCGAATCTCCTCCCAACCTCCAAAATCCCCTGCCGTAACCACGATCAGCACATCACCAGAACGCTCTCGGCTGAGCCAGTGCTGTGCTTCGAACTCCATTCCATCGCTGGACGCGGCATCGGGCGAAGCCAGCACCACGAAATGCATGGACTTGTCCAGGCGACGAGCCAGCTCCTCACCAAGATTCGAGGTTAGGCCCAGATGAGATAGATCGCGAAAGATAGTTTTGGCGCGGGTCCGGTACCACGGACAGAGAAAGCTCTGCAGAACAGACTGAAGAATTGGTGCGATCTCGCTATCGCACCGCCAACTATAAGAAAGAAACGCATCATAGCTCGAAGCGCCGTCAACCCAGAGGAGACCACGCAGCCATTCTGGCAAGTACTCGCGCCAACGCGGCGGCCGAGGCGGCAAATCATTGGGCTCGCTATAGCGCGCTATCGTCATAGCTTGGAAATACTATGACAAGATGGATCGCAATGCGAAAAACGTTGGGCAGAAGTCTCCAAAGCACAAAAAGCCCAAAAGGGGCTTTTGCGCATTTCGATTTTTCAGGACTTTTTGGCAGGGATGACGACTTCTCCTGAGGAGCGAGGTTGCTCGAACTTGCACCTCTGCCGTGACGACGCGGCCTTTTAGTGGGTGGCGCCGTTTTTCAATTCCAATTCTGTAGATAAGGATGTTTCGATTGGCCATACAAACATTTACCGTGTCGCTTAGGCTAAAATTCTGGAGAACTTGACCGCCTGGATGAACATGCCAATCCGGATTTGCCCCGGCGTCAATTGGCCGAACACAATGGGCCGCTCAAGGAGCACACCAACATGAACCCAAAGAACATCATCTGCCTCTGGTTCGACAAAGACGCGCAGGACGCGGCGCGCTTCTACTCCGCCACCTTTCCGGATAGCAAAGTCACCGCCGTTCACGAAGCTCCCAGTGACTATCCGGGCGGCAAAAGGGGTGACGTGCTGACGGTCGAATTCACGGTCGTGGGCATCCCGTGTCTCGGTCTCAACGGCGGCCCCGCGTACAAGCACACCGAAGCATTTTCCTTCCAGATCGCCACGGACAATCAGGAAGAGACCGATCGTTACTGGAACGCGATCGTCGGCAATGGCGGCGCGGAAAGCCAGTGCGGTTGGTGCAAGGACCGCTGGGGCCTCTCCTGGCAGATCACCCCGCGCGCGCTAACCGATGC
>JBEKVU010000313.1:0-5440 GCA_049513775.1 Candidatus Acidiferrum sp. | reverse complement strand
GGTCCGGCCTCCGCCACGGAGTTTCGCAAGGGCCAACCCACCGAGACCATCAACCGCGACGAAGTCATCCACAGCGACCTGTTCATAACCGGGGATCGTGTTCGAGTCGATGGCACGGTCGAGGGCGACGTCTTTATTTTTGGCCAGAACGCCGAAGTAGACGGACACATCAAGGGCGACGTAATCGTCTTTGCGCACACTGTGCGTATCACCGGACAAGTCGATGGCAACGTGCGCGCCTTTGACAACTCGCTCACCATCACCGGCACGGTCGACAAAAACGTGATGACCTTCGCCGATTCTTTCGAGCTCGATGCCGCCGGCAAGGTCGGCGGCTCGGTAACCGGATTCTTGAATAGCCCATCCCTTGACGGGACCATCGGTCGCGACGTGCTGCTGATGGATCACTCCACTTCCATCAACGGTGTGATCAAGGGCTCCGTGGACGCGCGCGGAGAGAACTTCACCATCGGTCCCAAAGCTGAAGTCGCCGGCCACATAAAATATACCGGAACGAAAGAAGCGGACGTATCTTCGCAAGCCAAACTCGCGTCCCCCGTCGAATTCAAGAAGCAGGAACACGAAACGCAAAACACCGCGTCGCACTATCTATGGCAGGGGATTTGGGCCGCCGCGCTGATTTTGTTCGGCCTCGTGGTATTCCTCCTCTTGCCGGACTTTTCGCGCGAATCCGTGGCTAACACCGAGCGTTACGGCGCCTCGTTTGGCTTGGGGATACTCGTGCTCTTTGGCGTTCCCATCGCGGCCATCATCGCCTGCATTACCGTTGTAGGTTTGTTCATCGGATTAGCCACGCTGTTCATTTGGTACGCCGCTTTGTACGTGGCCATGATCGTCGTCGGTGGACTCGTGGGCCAATGGCTCATGGGGCGCACCACGGAGCTTTGGCCGCTGATTGGCCGCATGATCGTGGGCCTGCTTCTGGTGCGCCTCTGCTTCATTATTCCCGAGGCTGGCCCGTGGATAAAATATCTCGTCGTCGTACCCTGGGGACTCGGAGCAATTTCGCTCAGTATCTACCGGCGTTTCGCGCCGATCGTGGCGCCGCCCAGCGCGTCCGCGCCCGCCCCGTACGCGCCTCCGCCGCTTCCACCAAATACCACGGTTGGCGGGATTCAGCCGGCCTGATTTAGTCTCTCGCGTTTGTCGGTCGCTGCATGTGGTGCCGTCCAGAGCCTCCCGTGGCCACGAGGACCTGCGCAGCGAGACGCCGGATCGCCTCGCTGCTGCGGTCGACGTCCTCGGAAGAGGTAGCCCAGGAGGACACGCTGATCCGCATGGCTCGGCGTTCTTTCCAGACTGTTCCTCCACACCAGCACGTGCCGTCTTCCTGAACAGCCTGGATGACTCGTTCCGTTTTCTCGTCTGTCCCGAATGCGACCAGCACCTGATTGAGGTCCACGTTGTTCAGGACCTCGAAACCCGCATTGGACAGGTTCTTTGCAAACCGGCTCGCGAGTTGGCATGTGCGTTCCACCATCTCGGCCACTCCGTTTTTTCCCAGGAAGCGCAAAGCCGCCCAAAGTTCAACGGCGCGCGCCCGTCGTGAAGAGTCCGGACACCACTGCATTGGTTCGCGTTTTGAGAGCGGGCCGTAATAGGCTGCGGAGACGGCCATCGCGCGGCGCAGTGCCTCCCGATCGCGCACGATGGCGATGCCGCAATCCTGAGGCGTGTTGAGCCACTTATGCCCGTCCGTGGCCCACGAGTCTGCAGCCGTCAGGCCCTCGACCAGATAGCGGCGAGCAGGAGCAGTTGCCGCCCAGAGGCCGAAGGCCCCATCCACATGGACCCACGCGCCGGCACGTCGTGCGATGGCGCAGATATCGTCAAGCGGGTCGCAGGCACCGGTGTTTACGTTCCCCAGTTGCGCACAGAGGATCACCGGACCGCGAAGATTAGGAATGTGCGACGGCAACATCCGCCCCTCGGAGTCCGCCCGAACGCGGATAACTCGATCGCGGCCGAAGCCGAGCAGCGCGAGCGCTTTCAGCATGGTGGCGTGGACCTCATCGCCGACCACCACGGTGATCGGCGGTGCCCCAAACAAGCCATTACGCTCCACATCCCACCCCATGTTTCCAAGTAGGGAAGTCCTGGCAGCAGCCAAGGCTGTCACATCAGCCATCTGTGTGCCGGTCACCAGGGCGCCGCCGGCCGACTTGGGCAGATCGAACAGCTCCAACAGCCAGCTGAGAACAATCTCTTCGAGGTAAGAAGAGATCGGGGAGATCTCAGAAAGGCAAGCATTTTGGTCCCAGGCATCCGCAAGCCAGTGAGCCGCAACGGTAATCGGGAGCGACCCGCCAATCACACCACCGAAGAATCGTCCTCCCATGGTGGCCATCGTCGCCGGAGAACCAGCTTCGTCGAGACTCTTTAAGACGCGATCGGCCGGTTCACCGGTGACGGGCATCGCTCCTCCGAGGGCCAGCATGCCGTCCCGCGCTTCCCGCGTTACGCCCACATGCCGATCATGCACGGAGGCCAGATAATCCTGTGCGCTTGCGCAAGCCTGCTTCAAGAGCGCTTCGTATGGTGATCGAAACGATGAGCGATTGTCGGGCAATACACCCTCCGTCACCATCATAAATCATTTTGGCGGTTACCCCAACAAGAGCTTTCCCTGTAGAATATGAGCCATGCCACTTCGGGCAAAGCCCCACTCACCGCCCTTCCAACTTGTTGCTGGGCATCCGGTGCTGGACTTTGTCAACACTCTGGACTGGAGATTCCGCGCTTCCGGATCAGAGGAACTTCTGAATCACTATCGGGACCTCCTGCGCTTCGGTCAGCAGAGCGGCCTGCTGTCCTCTTTGGAGCTTCGGACGCTCGCAACAGGTGATCTCGTTCGGAAGAAGCGGGTTTTGTTCTCCACAAAGAAGCTCCGCGAATGCCTGGCGTCGATTCTTTATGCCATTGCGGCCAGGCGGGCTCCGCGGACTGAGGATGTGAGAACTCTTTCCAGGTTCGCGCGGATGGTGCGTGAGACAGAGGATCTTGCTTGGTGCGTTTCTCGTCTACAGTGGAAAGCCAACAGACACCCGGCGAACGCACTGGACGTGCCGTTCCGAAAACTGGCGTCGGCTGCTATGGACCTGTTGACCTCCGAGGAGCTCAATAAGCTGAGCGCTTGTTCAAATCCGGAATGTCGCTGGTTGTTCCTGGACGGAAGTAAGAACAAAGGGCGACGATGGTGTGACATGAAGCTCTGTGGCAACAGAATCAAGGCCAGGCGTTATCGGCGCAGGCAGCTTAATGCTGCTCCGCGGTGATCGTTCTGCCGAAATGAAGCCGGACCCGGCATAAAATATCTGATTGCGCGGCGGCGCGATGCGAGCGTAAGGCCGCGTCGCAATTCCCGAATGTCGATACGATGAAAAGCAAAAGGCCGGCCCGATATTCTCGGACCGGCCTTTTGCCAGTAAGTAGTGAAGTTGAACTATTGGTTTTGCCGGACTTTGGCGGCCACGAAGGGAAACGCATCGAATTGGCCAAAGAACAGTGCGCGGACCGAATAGGTAGAGCCCGACGTGATGCCGCTGGAATTGCTGATCCCATCGTAGTTGGTCGAGTTTGTCGCAGGTGGCGTGCCGGCGGTCAGCTCCACGAGCTCGGTCGGCGTACCGAAGCTGTAAAAAGCGGGGAGCGTTGTTGCGTCGTAGGTGAAGTTGTTGACCACTCCGCCTTGTGACGCGCTCCCGGCGATGCGCGTGAAGCGCACAATAGCGCTGTCCGTGATCACACTGGCCGGGGTACCGGCCGTGTAGCTCAGAACGTGAACTGCCACAGTTTGGCCGGCCAGCAGCGTGGTGGCGGGCAGCGTGCCAACAAAGTTGGTGTAGTCGGCAGGGACTTGCAGGCCCTGCGTGTCCACATTGAACGTTATCGGACTGTTGTTTTGCAGGTTAACGTTGATCGGCAGGCCGATTAAAGAAGTCGGAAGCATGGTGTTGCCGCTCAGCTGCGAAGCATCGTTGGCGACAATCGTAAATTGCGTCGAACTGTTAGGCGCGTAAGCGACGATACCTTCGATCCAGTCATTCGAGCTCGTACTGGTCGGAGCAAGGGGATCATAGGAAAGCAATTCGAGCGTGCCGTCTTGGTTCAGGGCCGCGTTGATGCTGGCGATTTGCGTGCTCTGCACGCAATTGATGGTGTTCGTTCCATCGCCGATGCCGGCGTTATTGCAATTTGGCGAATAGAAAGTGTTGCTGTCGGCGGTGGTGATCAACTGAACGTTGTTGCGCGTTGTGATCGTCACCTGATTGCCGGAAACGGTCACCGCCCCAGTGATGTCCTCTAGGTAATCAAGCTGCGTGGATGTGAGGCTGGAGAGATGTGTGGGACCCAGAGTGATCAGCGTTAGGTTGAGATTCGTGAAACTAAGGCTTGGAACCTGATTAAGGACGGTGAGCGTGCTCCCCATGTCGAAATAAATGGAGGCTCCGGTTTCCTGGCCAGAGGTCAGCACCAAACCGCCATTGGGAAAAGTAATGAGCCCGTTTGTACCGGCCACGGTTGTCGAACTCACCGTTCCGGGGTTGCAACCGGCGACACCGGCGGTCACCGTGCAGTACGTGACGGAAGCGGTGCTGATGCTCAACGACATACTGGTGTAGTTTCCGGCTGGCGCAGAAAATGAGGCTAAGAGCGCGGAGTCACTCTGTAAGCGGGTCAGATCGAAGGTCGCCGATCCCGAGCTGGCGATAGCGCTGCCGGACGCAGGCGTTAGCACAAGTCCGCCAATGGTCACGTTGTAGGACAAAATCGTCGCGTTGGCCGGCAACGCCAGTGGCTTTGCCTGCAAGGTGACGCTAAAAGTCGCGTTCGTGGTGCCGCCACCGCCCGACGTGCCGCCGCCGCCGAAATTTGCCCCGTCATCCCCCAAGCCACTGCAAGCGCTCATCGACACCGCGGCAAGCGCCGCGAATAACACTAAACTCTTTGTATGCTTCATGGATACCCCACAACTCTGCAAGTTGGCGTTTGCCGCCCCCCGGTAGAAAACGCTTTAGTCCGTAAATTGACTCTACCGCCCAGCAAGGGGTGCAGGCTCGTCAAAAAACGTCAACCGTGCCCAAGCGGTAAGCCTGTGCGCCTGTACAGGAGTTTTGTAGCGAAAGGTTTTTGCCGGCAGGGTCCAGGGAAAAAGCCTGCGGCGATTGGTCCTCGAGAAGGTGAGTGTCCTCGCGTAGGCGTCTTGGGTAGTGCCGGGCTTTTAGCCCGGCCTGATTTTCCGTGTTATTTGAAAGTGTTTAAAATTCAACGGCTGAAACGTAAAACCTTGCGTTCCAGATCAATCGAAACTCTCGTCATCCCCAAAGCCGCCGGACTCAACAACCCATCGAACTCTCGCCCAGGATCCTTGCCGTCATGGACCACAAACGCCGCCTCCAGCCCAAACTCCGCATCGCCC
>JBEKVU010000312.1:0-5477 GCA_049513775.1 Candidatus Acidiferrum sp. | reverse complement strand
CACAACCACTCATGCCAATCGCGCAAGGAAAACTCATCGCCATCGAGGGCATCGACGGCAGCGGCAAACGCACGCAGGTCGAACTCCTGGCCGGCGCCCTGCGCCAGCGCGGCTACAGCGTTCACCAAACCGGCTTTCCCAAATACGACTCCACCTTCGGCAAACTGATCGGCCAATTCCTGGACGGCCAACTCGGTCCGCTGGAAACGGTGGACCCGCGCTTCACCGCTTTGCTCTATGCCGGCGACCGTCTCGAAGCCAAGCCCGAACTCGATGCCGCTCTCAACCACGGCCAAATCGTCCTGGCCGACCGTTACATCGGTTCCAATCTCGCGCATCAAGGCGCGCGCACGTCGAGAGAAAATCGCGACGCCTTCATCGACTGGATCCGCCACGTCGAATATTCCATCTACGGATTGCCGCGCGAGCACCTCGTCCTTTACCTGCGCGTAACTCCCGAGCAAGCGCAAAAATTGGTGCTGCAGAAAACCGCTCGCGAATACACTTCAGCCGCGCAGGATCTGCAGGAGGCCAGCATCCATCACCTGCAAAGCGCCGCCGCCGTTTACGATCAGCTCGCCACACAGGCGCCCTGGGTCACCATCCAATGTTTCGATTCTGCGTGCACCGTCATGCATTCACCGGAAACCATCGCCACAGAGATTCTGTCAGTCGTCGAGCCGCTGCTGTCGCAAGACGCCGCGGTACAAACCATCGGAGTGCCGGCAGACGTGCCCCAAGCCAGCGTTGCTACAACGAATATTCCGGGCGGCGGCTAGCTCATGGGCTTCGCTGAATTTCTCGGCAATCCGCGCGTCGTGCAAGCCCTGCAGGGCGCGCTCAGAAGCCAGCGTGTGCCGCACGCGCTGCTCTTCACCGGGCCGCGCGGTGTCGGCAAATTCACCCTCGCGCGCATGTTCGCGCAAGCCGCCAACTGTGAACGCCTCACCGACGATTTTTGCGGCGAATGCCCTACCTGCCAGCGCATCAGCCAACTCGCCGATCCCACCGCCCTTCTCGAACAAGGTCTCGCCGAACGCGGCGAAAGCGCCGACGCCGCCACCGTCGAGCGCATTCCCCTAATCCTTCAGCCCCACCCCGACGTCTGGGCCGTGGTTCCCGATCCTGTGCGCCTTAAAACTCCTGTCGCGCGTCCCATGCTGCGCATCGGCCAGTTGCGCGCGGTGCAGCGTGCCGCCTATTTTCAATCGATGGGTCGCCGCCGCGTCTTTATCCTGGACGGCGCCGAAACCATGCGCGGCGACGTCGCCAACGCCTTCCTGAAAATCCTGGAAGAGCCGCCGGGCAGCGCCACGCTCATTCTGATCGCTCCCTCTCCCTATACCCTGCTCACCACCATTCTGTCCCGTTGCATGCAGTTTCAATTCGCGCCGCTACCCCTGGCGGACGTCGAAAAAATCCTTCAGGAACGCACCGACCGTAAGCCCGCCGAAAATAAACTCGCCGCCGCCCTCGCCGAAGGCAGCCCCGGCTGGGCCATCGAAATGGACGTGGCGCAAACCGCGCAGCGCCGCAAAGACGCTCTGCGCATTCTCGAACGCGCCGCCCGCGGCCAGAATTTTTCCCAGCTCTTCGCCGCCACCGCCGCGCTCACCAAAGACAAAGACGCCTCTTTCGAGGAGCAGATCGATATTTTCTACGGCCTGCTCAGTGACCTGCTGGAAGTCACCTCCCGTATAAAAACGCCAAATTTACGTAATCTTCCACTAACACAGGAGTTAGAAGCGCTCGGCGCCTCTGTCGATACCGCCTGGGTCATGCGGGCCATCGCCGGGTTCGACCAGCTGCACTTTGGCAGCCGCCGCAACCTCAACAAGCAGCTCGGCCTCGACGCCCTGGCGGCGTCTCTGGCCCCCGCGAAGGCTTTGTAAAATAACGTGCGCGCCTCGATTATTTCGCGCCGCGCGGGAACGCTGCTGGCGAATTTCAGGAAGTAGTCAGCAAAAGGGTGGTTCTGGCGGCCGTCGCACTGCATCGCGACTTGCGGCGCAAAGCGCGGCACGCGACAAAGGAAGGGATTCAGCGGGGTTTTGTTTTTAGTATGACTGCTAACTTTCTGTGGATCGCATTTTTGCTTCGAGCGCGGCCGCAAGAAATTCGCAGGCAACTGTAACCCGATCGTGCTTTTGTGCATCTCACAGACTGATTACCCCGCCGCTGCGCAAAAAGGAGTTCGCTATGGTTAATCGACGTATGTTCCGTCCCGGATTTCCGGACGTGGTGAAAGATGGCGGTTCCGCGCGGCCGCAGCATATCAGTAATGGCCCGGGGCCCATCCCCAACAAAAAGCCCGCCCCTCCCGAGACCACGCACGCTGAGAATTTCTATTGGGTCAAGCAAATGCAGTCGCACACCCCTATGGCGGTGGTCCTCGAAAATGGCGAGGTTCTGAAGGGCACCGTGGAGTGGTACGACCGTGACTGCATCAAGCTGACGCGCACCGGCAGCCCCAATTTGCTGGTCTTTAAACGCGTCATCAAGTATGTCTACAAAGATGGCGAAGAATCTGCCCACGGCGGCGAAGAGTAGCTTTTTGTTTTCTACCTAACGTTGTGCGCTTTTTTACTTACGTTTTCTGTTTTTTTACTGGTGAAGTGGTTATTCGCGTTCCTTGAGTTGCGCGGAAACACGGTCGGAAACGGCGCCAAACGTTAGCAAAGCTTTTGCGGCGAGCGTGCCATCGTCGTTGCGGATTTCGCAGTCGACAACCACGAAGTTTCTTCCCGTGCGCAGCACGCGGCCCTCGGCACGCAGGTTCCCTTCTGAAACCGCTTCGAGAAAATTGATCTTCATTTCGATGGTGGCGATGGCGCTGCCGGGCGCCAGCGTGCTGAACGCCGCCACTGCCGCGACGGTATCCGCCAGCGTCGCCAGTATCCCGCCGTGCACCACGCCGTGCATTTGCCGGTGCCGCTGGCGCACGCGCATGCGAAACACCACCACGCCGACTTCGACGCTTTCCACCCTGAAGCCCAGGCCCCGCGTGGCGTGGCTCTTCTTCAACCTCTCCTGCACTTGGGCGACGGCGTTTTGCGCTGCGTGTTTGGTTAGCGGCGGTTGTTTCGTTCGTCGTGGTTGTTTCTTTGGTGGTGGTGCTCGGCGTGTCACGGAATCTGTACCTCGCGCGTCTAATCGCGTAGCTTGGATGCGGGCACTAGAGTATCAAAGGGCCGAGACGAAAACCCGGACGTCAGAAAAGATTCAGAGTACCCCGCTGCGCGGGCAAAAGGAATTTATGCGGATTGGAATAACGTGTTATCCGACGTATGGCGGATCGGGTGTGGTGGCGACCGAACTCGGGATGGAGTTGGCGGCGCGGAATCATGATGTGCATTTCATTAGCTATGCGCCGCCGATCCGGATGAATGCGAACGATCCGCATATTTATTTTCATGAGGTGGAGGTGGCATCCTATCCGCTGTTTGACCATCCGCCATATACGCTGGCGCTGGCCACGAAGATGCTGGAAGTGTTTGAGTCGCAGTCGCTGGATTTGTTGCACGTGCATTATGCGATTCCGCATTCGGTTAGCGCGCTCTTGGCGCGGTCGATGGCGGCGCCGCGGCGATTACCGTTTATTACGACGTTGCACGGGACGGACATCACCTTGGTGGGGAGCAACCGGAGTTACTTGCCGATTACAAAATTTTCCATCGAACAGAGCGATGGCGTTACGACGATTTCGCGTTATCTGCTGAATCAGACGATCAAGGAATTTGATATCAAGCGGCCGATGGAAGTGATTCCGAATTTTGTGAATTGCGATTTGTATACACGCACGGAGAACGCGGAATTGCGCGCGAAGTGGGCGCCAAATGGCGAGCCGATTTTGATGCACCTTTCCAATTTTCGGCCGGTGAAGCGGCTGACGGATACGATTGAGATTTTCGCGCTGGTGCGGGCGAAGATGCCGGCGAAATTGGTTTTGATTGGCGATGGGCCGGACCGTGGGTCAGCGGAATATTTGGTGCGGAAGAAGAAATTGCACAAGGACGTTTTGTTTTTGGGGAAGCAGGATCAGGTGTATGAGAAATTGTCGCTGGCGGACCTGTTTTTGATGCCGTCGCAACTGGAGTCGTTTGGGCTGGCGGCGCTGGAGGCGATGTCTTGCGAAGTGCCGGTAATTGCGACGAATGTAGGCGGAGTGCCGGAAGTGGTCGAGCATGGCGTGGACGGATACCTGGTGGAACCTGAGGACGTGGCGGGCGCGGCAAAGTATGCGATTCAGATTCTTTCGCGTGCGGATCGTGGGCGGGAGATGGGGAAGATTGCGCGCGTCAATGCGAAGAAGAAGTTTTGTTCTAATGATGTGATTCCGCAGTATGAGGAGTATTACCGGAAGGTTTTGGCGGAAGCGTAGCACTGGGTCGAGAGGCAAGAAAAAGCTTTACGCAGAGGAAAGCCGAGACCCAGGGGACGCAGAGCGAGGACTGGGACGGCGGAAGATGGCTCAACCCGGTTGGCGCGTCGCTATCGCGCTTGATTGACCTTCGCTCCCGCAGATCGGCAAACGTCATCCCGGCCGATCCCAGACTTCCGACGAATCTGCTTGTAGGTTCGGCGGAAGTGGGCTTCTTGACATATCGGACTCAACTGGTAGCCTCGTTTTCACGTATCTGAATGATAGAGGTGTTCGGTCCAGTGAGCCCCGCCGTACGACGCTTACGCCGGTTGTCCGCCTGGTGGCAACGGAGGCTTGAGACTAAGCCCGTCGATCACGGTGTGATCGGCCAAATTCCGCACATCCTGATCCTGCGATGCTTTATTACCCTGGGCGTTGGGTTGCGATTCCTGCTACACCGAGAACAGTACAGCGCCGACCAATGGTTGATGAGAATTTGGGTCGTGGGACTGATTCTAGCCGTGAATGTCATCGCGGCGGTGATTACCGTGAAACCGCGATTGCGACGGTCGATTCCCCTAAATACGCTTCTGATTTTTGTAGATATCGCAGCCATTTCGATCGCTTACGTACTGACCGCTAACCCAGAATCCGATTTCTTTCTGTTCTACTACCTGCCCATTTTTGCGGCGGTCGATTACTTAGGTTGGATAGGTATCACGCTGGTTTCCGGAGCGATCGGGGCGGCGATGGCGGTTGTGCTGCTGAGCATCCACCGGATGTCTACTGCTACAGCGTGGACGGTCGAAGCTCTGGTATTGCGAGTGTATATCCCCAGAGGGGTATTTTTTTTCGCAATCGTATTGACTTCGGCGGTAGCTTTCCAGCGGCTAACTCTGCGGCGAAGAGAATTGCGTGCGCTGCTGGATTCGCTGCATTCGGTGAGCGCAGCGACACAGAAGGCTCTGGCGCTCGATCAAACGCTGGAGTCGATGCTTTCGGAACTCACGGAAACGTGGGGATTCGAGTACGCGACGATTTCTCTGGTAGATGAGTACCGCGGATGTATCGAGACGATACGGGGACGAAACGTTCCGCTCGGATGGATCAGGCG
>JBEKVU010000311.1:0-8334 GCA_049513775.1 Candidatus Acidiferrum sp. | reverse complement strand
ATCGTCCCGCTGGCAATCGCATCCTTCGTCAAATTATCCAGCGAATCGTAATTCCGATTCTGGTTGTACCACTCGCCCGATCCGTGAAAATTATTCGTCCCCGTCTTCGTCACCAGGCTGAACTGCCCGCCCGCCGAGTGCCCATACTCCGCGCTGAACTGGTTCGTCGACAGTGCAAACTCCGCCACCGCATCCGGAATCACCGTGGCATTGTTCCCCGTCACGCCCAGATTGTTGTCGTCCACTCCGTCCACCGTAAAATTATTGTCGCGCGGCCGCGTCCCGCCCACCGCTCCGCCGATCCCTTGCGTCCCGCCCGGCGTCGCGATCACGTTCGGTGCCAGCACCGCCAGATTTAGCGGACTGCCGTTCAGCGTACCGGAGGAGTTCGGCAAATCTTCCACATCCTTCGCGTCGTAGTTGTTGTTCAGCTGCGACGAGGTCGTCTCGACCTCCTGCGCCCCGCTCGTCACTTCCACCGTCTCCGTGGCCCCGCCAATCTCCAATTTCCCATCCGCCACGTTGTCCTGGTTCGACAGCACAGAAATGTCTTTCTTGATCAACGATTTGAAACCTTGCGCCTGCACCTCAATTTTGTAAAGCCCCGGCAGAAGACTCGGCAGCTCATACGTCCCAGCTGACGTCGTCGTAATCTTCACCGACACCCCAGTCTCCTGATTCGTAACCGTCACCTCCGCGCCCTGCACTGCCGCCCCCGAAGGATCCAATATCTGCCCGCGCAACGACCCGGTAGTGCTTTGCGCAAACAGCGGCCCCGCGCCCAAAACAAATACGCAGAAAATAGATCCCAGCGCAAGCGTCAACGCCAACACCCCGAAAGTCCCCCACCTCGTTTTTACATTCATACGTTCTCCTGAGCGCCCCGTCTTAGGCGATGGTTGGTTTCGCAAAACGCGCCTCAATCGCAGAGCATCGCAGCCGCAAACCGCGGATCTGAAAAGCCCCGCAATGTTCGTGCAGGCGTTCGTGATGCAGGGAAAATGCACACCACGGGCCAACCACACCTAAATCGCGAACCTCAATTGTTTGTGGAGCTTGAGCGACCTAAACCATCTAACCAGCGAATAAGAATCGATACTTCGGAATGAATTAAGCAGCTTTATCTACGAGTATGCGGATGATGCATTTCGGAACGATATGCGGAAGCCGCGTGCATGACAAACGATGTCGCCGTGGCTCTACGCCGTTCTAGCGGCCAGGCTTCATTCCCCGCGCTCCCGTTTTTGCAGTGGCCAATCTTCAGATTCGCATCCTCGCACTCTAATATCCGGGTTCGGCCCGGACTGTAAACGTGGCGCCCCGTAGAAATTTCACTTCGCCCGAAGCAGCAGCCGGAAGATGAGCCCATGCGTAATAAAAAGCGGCGGCACGATCGCAGTTGGAATGAAAAACGCCGCTCCGAATGCGCCAGGGTCAATCCCCACCCGTTGCGCCTGAACAAACGCAATTAAAAAGTCCGCCGCACCCCAAATGTTAAACACCCATACCAGCGCCGCAGCCCAAGATTTCCGTCCGGAAAGCGCCACCGTCGCCGCGATAGCAAGGATTCCGGCGACGAAATCGCCTGCCGCGGCAGGAACCGCAAAGCCCGCTGGCAGCGACGCAGAAACAACGCCCGGCACCAAAAAGCTGAGTCCGATGAAACGCAGCAACATATGGGGCATCACCAACAAACGCAACGCTTCGTCGCGGTTCATCACGCGCAGCCGCGGCCACACATATACCTTCGCTATCACTCCAGAAGCGATCAGACTCATCAGCGTGCTAATTCCAAACAACGCCAGGACGTTCATCGGTGATCTCCGAGGCCGGCTTCACCTACCTCCGAAAAATAGCTTGGATGCTCAACAATCGCGATGAACCACACGCCAATCCCGCGGCACCTCTCCCGTGTGACGAAGACAGTGTCACGAAAAGGGTGTCACTAAGATAGGGTGACGATCTGTGAAGCGATCTGAACAGCACTATCGAGAATGACTCCCCTCGACTATCGCTCCATGCCTGGCACCGTGCTATCTTGGCCGGGAACAGATCATGCGCATTTCAGCACCCAAGCCCGTTAGCCCCAAATTGGATAGCCCGAATACTCCGCGCAGGGGGCACGACCAACCCGCAGCCACCACGGTTCATGGCTGGCGTTACCACCACATCGGCATCCCGACGGACGTTCCGCGACCCGGCGAATATTATCTCGAAAAATTCAAAATGTACGTCTCCGCCTTTGAGACCAGTCCTTGTGGCATTCAATGGATGCGCTTCGAGCCCGATAGTCCGGTGCACCCCTTGATCAAGTCCGTCCCTCACATCGCCTTCGAAGTCGACGACCTGCAAGCCGCCATCGAAGGAAAGGAAATCCTCACCGCCCCGAATTCCCCTTCCGAAGGCGTCACCGTGGCAATGATCCTCGATAGCGGCGCCCCAGTCGAACTCCTCGAATTTCGCCGCGATCTCCGCACCGCCCCAAAGCGCTAACGCCGTCGCCGGAACACGGGAACAGTCACAGCGGCTCGCGAAGCCTCGGCCGGGTGCCCCATATCATGCTTGACGTGGGGATAACTCATCCCCTGACCAGCCATTCGCTACGAACAGCTACGAACATACCGTTCGACTTCCTCATCATCCGCAGCCTTCAGTTCCCCTCTAAACCAAACAGAATCTTGCCGTTCCACAGGCCTCCACGTTAGTCCAGAACCTCTCACCGTCAACCAGCACCCGCCCTCTGCTCGACGCCCCAAAACAACTAAGGCTATACTTTCTGCCATGCAAACTTCTTATTTCCGTTTTTGGCTGATTCTGGCCGCTGCACTCGGCGGCAGCCCCGCGCACCTCGGTATCCTGCATCTTGAAAAGAACACCGTGCAGCTTCTTCCCCCATCCGGCGGAGAATTTCCGCCCGACTTCTCGGTCGCCGCCGAATCCGCAAAGAAACAATTGCTTCCCGTCGATCCGGACAATGATAAAAACGCGCCGCATCTCGTCATCGGCACTCTCAACATGTACGTCATCCGTCGCGCCGATCGTTTCGCGCTGCGCGTCAAAGACTCCAAGTCTCCGGTGCTCGTAAGCTTTCGCGGCCTGAAGTGGTACGCGCCAAACGAATCCTTCCGCGTTCAGGCCAAGTGGATTCCCTACACTCCCCCGAAAACAGTTACCTTGGCCACGCTGGCGGGAACCACCTACGACGCCCCCGTCCCCGGCGCCGCCGAATTTACGCTGAACGGAAAGACCTATCGCCTCGAGCCAGTCCTTGAAGATCCCGTTGCAACGCAACTGTTCTTCGTCCTGCGCGATACCACCAGCGCCACCACCACCTATCACGCCTGCCGATTCCTATACACCGTGCTCCCCGACCACGGCCTCGACAAACCCGGCGAACTCACTTTGGATTTCAACAAGCTCGAAAATCCTCCGTGCGCCTACACGCCCTACGCCACCTGCCCGCTGCCGCCAAACGGCAATCGCCTGGCGGTCGCGCTACCCGTGGGAGAAAAACGCTATCATGAGTAAGCGTCAGTTCCACAAACGCTGCGCAAGGGACGAATTCCACGCGGCCAAAAGCTTCAATACCAAGGGCCACTAACTATCCGCCATGCCAACCGATAACAACACACCTCGTCCCGATGCCAACGCCGACGACAACGCCAATTTCAACGAACGATCTTCCCCGCAACGAGAGAAACTCACCGCGTTGCGCCACGCGTTGCTGCACATCCACAAAACTCTTCTAAACATGGAACGCCGCGACTACGAACGCGACCATGGCGCCGTGAATACCGGAGAACTCTTCCGCCTCGTCATCGACGATCCGCAATTCGCCTGGCTGCACAACATTTCCGAATTCGTCGTGCGCATCGACGAAACCCTCGCCGGCAAAGAACCGGTCACCGTCGAATACACGCGTGAATCTTTCGTCCTCGCGCGCAAAATGTTCACGCCCACCGAATCCGGCGACGCCTTCCAGAAAAAATATTTCGACGCCATTCAGCGGGATCCCGCCGTCGTGATGGATCACGCCGAAATGGCCCGTCTCTTCAACACCGAGGCGCCGGAAGCAAGCACCGCGTGAGTTGACTTGAGGGAATGATTCAGAAGAATGATTTGGAGAAAATGACTGAAAAGAATGACTGAGAACAATGCCCGAAAAGAATTTCTGGGAATGAAGACCATGGCGCTGGATCTGGAAAAATTTCACGTCACCCACCACGCAAGCGAACAGCGCTTCGAGCTTGCGGTGCACGGCCAAATCGCGGAACTCTCCTACCGTCGCGCTCCAGGAACGATTTCGCTCGATCACACCTACGTTCCTCCGCCGATCGAAGGCCAAGGCGTAGCGGCAAAACTAACGCGCGCCGCGCTCAACTACGCGCGCGCCGAAGGCTTGCGCGTAGTCCCCGCCTGCTCCTACGTAGCGGCCTACATCCGCAGCAACCCCGAATATCAGGATTTGGTCGCATCGAGCAAGAGTTAGCCCGCTTGTCCTCCGCGCCACAATTCAAAAGCCCCTCGCCGCAAGGCGCGGAATCCCCAATTCACTCGCCGCAAAACGCGGAATCGCAATTCAAAATTCGTCCGCTGCGCCGCGAACAACTGCCGCCCGACACCATCCAGCTGACGCGTTTTCTCATCGGCAAGGTCGTCGTCCATGACCTTCCCTGCGGCCGACTGAGCGGCCGCGTCGTAGAAGCCGAAGCCTACCCGCCAGGCGATCCTGCGGGGCATCATTTTCGCGGACCCACCCCGCGCATCCGCTCGATGTATCAGGCGCCCGGCCACGCTTACGTATACTTCAACTACGGCGCGCATTTCATGCTCAACGTCTCGAGCGAGCCGGAAGGCACCGCCGGCGGTATTTTAATTCGCGCGATCGAACCGCTCGATGGCGTCGAGTGGATGCAGCGGCATCGCCAGAGGAGCATTCGCAAAAGCGCACGTCAAACAAAAGAGTTCCGCCTGGTGGATATAACGCGCGGCCCGGGACGCGTCGCCGCTGCCTTGCAAATTGATCGGCGGCACGATGGAATCGATTTGTGCGCGGCCGGCTCCCCGCTTTGGCTCGGTGAGTTGCTGCCGCAGCAAAACGCATCCAACGCCGAAGCCTCCGTCGCGCAAAAGAGAGTCGCGATCGCACAAAAAAAAGTAGCGAGAACAGTCCGCATTGGCATCTCGCGCGCCGCGGACAAGCTGTTACGCTTTTACGAGCGCGGCAATCCCTTCGTCAGCGGACCGAAACGTTT
Organism: Candidatus Acidiferrum sp.; assembly: GCA_049513775.1. Classification (GTDB taxonomy): domain Bacteria; phylum Acidobacteriota; class Terriglobia; order Acidiferrales; family UBA7541; genus Acidiferrum. Next base: position 3,079 of record JBEKVU010000311.1, on the reverse strand, counting down.
GTTGCAACCTGCGAAGAAAAAGATTGCCAGCAGCGCGGCGCAAAAAACCAATAAAACTAAGAAAGCCAAGAACGGAACCCATGCGTCGTAAAAGCTAGAGCGATACGAGAATTCAGAACGCTAGTAGAAATCGAAACTTCAGTGGAAGCTAAAACGTAATTTCTGCGGGAAGGAATGCGTCGCGCAAACGGGCGACGGAGGCGCGCGTCGCATGAGCGAAGCAAAAGGCAACAGCAAGCTGTGGCCGTATCTCGCGCTCGCAGCGGGTATCACGTGCATCGCATGGTCGGCGATTTTCGTGCGCTGGACGGACATGCCTGGACCTGCGTCCGCCTTCTACCGCTTGCTGATTCCCGCGGTGCTGCTGGTGCCGACGTGGTTCTTTCCGCGGCGCACCGCGAAGCTCGATCGGCGCTCTTTCGCCATCATCACGGTGGGTGGTCTTTTCTTCGCTCTGGATCTGGCTTTTTTCAACACTTCTATTCTGCGCACCTCGGCGGCAAACGCCACGCTGCTCGGCAACTATTCGCCCGTGGTTGTGGGCTTGCTCACCTGGCTGGTCTTCCGTCGCAAACCGCCTTCCACGTTCTGGTTCGGGCTGCTGCTCGCGCTCGCGGGCACCGCCGCTATCTTGTGGTCGGACCTCAGCGCGCATCTGGGCTTTGGCGCTGGCGACGCCATGGCGCTGGCCGCGGCAGCTTTTTTTGCGGTCTACTTGATGGCCACGGAAGAAGTGCGGTCCACAACAAGCACGCTGGTGTTTATTCGCCTGGCGATGGTTTCGAGCGTGTTTTTTCTCTTGGTGATTAATTTGGCGCTGGGTATTTCGTTGCGCATTCCCGCGGGACATTCCTGGATGGCGTTGCTGGCGCTCGGGCTGATCACGCAACTCGGCGGTTACATGGCGCTGACTTACGCTCTCGGCCATCTTCCCGCTACGGTGACTTCTGTAAGTTTGCTGACGCAGGGACCGCTCACCGCGGTTCTCGCTGCGTTGTTTCTTTCCGAGAAGCTTACGACGCCGCAGATTTCTGGCGGCTTGCTGGTTCTCGCAGGCGTGGGACTGGCCAACCGGCGCAGCAATCCAGAGGAAGAAGCCAATACCATCGTCGCGCGCAGCGAAACTTGAGGGTCTTGAATGCGAAGGAATGCCTCGTTAAGTAGGCTGATTCAAGCCTCTTTGGAATCGATTCAGAACTTCGCCGGCTGGTCGGCGAGCGCTAAAATTTCCACGTTGTTGCCGTTCGGATCCTGGATGTACACGGATGATGTGCCGTCGCGATGTTTCTTTGGTTGACCGTAAACGCTCGGGTCTCCAAGCACCGCGAAATGATCGGGATGCTGCGAGGGCAGCACAAAAGCGAGGCGAATATTGGCGAACTCCACTAACGCCCAGGTCTCATCCTGATAGGCAACCTTGCACTGAAAATGTTTCTGATACCAGTCCACCGTCTCGGCGACGCTGGAGACGGTAACGGCCACGTGGTCCATGGTATCCAGGTTATTGGGCGATTTTTTTTCGACGGCAATCGACATGGCGATTCTCCCTTGCGCGCTGCGCACGAGATTAGGATACGCCGGTGGGACATGGTTGGCTACGAACGACGATGAAGCATTCGGCGAGAGCGATCGACAGATCTTTGTAACCCGTAGCAGCTAACGGTCCATTAGAAATTGGGTTGCTGAGGATTTTTGCCGCGCGCGACGTCGATCATCGAGAGAGGCTCACACGGGCCAGCACTTCGCCCACTTTCCGGGCCAGGCTTCTTGGAGAGAACGGTTTTTGCAGAAACGCCAGGCCGGGGTCCAGAACCCCATGACGGACGATGGCGTCATCGGTGTAGCCAGAAACATACAGCACCTTCATTTCCGGGCGGGGCGCGGATAGCTGCGTTGCCAGCTGAGACCCGTTCATTCCCGGCATGATGACATCGGTGACCATGAGATGAATCGGACCCAGGTGAGTCTGCGAGATGCGAATGGCTTCCTGCGGACTATGCGCGGCCAGGATCACGTAACCAACCGCTTCCAAGGACTGCCGGGTAACTTGCAGCAGAGCCGCCTCATCCTCCACGACCAGAATCGTCAGGGATCCGCCTTCTAATTTTTCCTGCTGATCGTTCTCGGACGCGATTTCCAAGGTTTCACCAACACGGGGGAGATAAATCTTGAAAGTCGTGCCGACGCCAACCTCGCTGTAGACCCAGATCGATCCTCCGCTCTGCTTGACGATTCCGTAGACGGTGCTCAAGCCTAGCCCGGTGCCTTTGCCAAATTCCTTGGTGGTAAAGAAGGGCTCGAAAATGCGGTCTTTGGTGGCCGCGTCCATGCCGCAGCCGGTATCGCTTACCGAAAGCATCACATGTGGACCCGGCCGTGCGGCGGGGTTCAGGGAGGCATACTCCTCATCCACTTCCACGTTCGAAGTTTCAATGGTGAGCCTGCCGCCTGGGGGCATGGCGTCGCGTGCATTCACGGCCAAATTCATGATGACCTGTTCGAGCTTTCCAGCGTCGGCTTTGACCGGTCCGAGCGCGGGGCTCAGCATGACCGCCAGTTCGATGTGCTCACCGATGAGCCGCTGTAGCAGTTTTTCCGTACCGGCGACGACGGTGTTGAGGTCCAACACTTTCGGCCGCAGCACTTGCTTGCGGCTGAAGGCCAGCAGTTGGTGCGTGAGCAGAGCGGCGCGATCGCCGGCTTTCTGAATTTCTTCGATGCCCTTGCGGTTAGGGTCATCGGGTCTTAGACGATCGAGGATCAGTCCGGTGTATCCAAGGATGACTCCCAGTAGATTATTGAAATCGTGCGCCACGCCGCCTGCCAGTTGCCCGACCGCTTCCATCTTCTGCGACTGGCGAAGCATCTCTTCCAGGTTTTTGCTGTCGGTAACGTCGCGGGCGACGGTGGAGACGCCGACCACTTGGCCCTCGGAGTTTTTGATCGATGAGAGAGTGAGGGAGACATGGATGTGTGTGCCGTCCTTCTTGGCGCGAACCGTCTCGAAGGGTTCGACGGTGTCGGCGCGTTCCATCCTTTGCATAAGGGTTGGACCTTCCTCTGACCCGCCCGTGGGAGA
>JBEKVU010000310.1:0-5519 GCA_049513775.1 Candidatus Acidiferrum sp. | reverse complement strand
AAGAGGCGATCCGCCGCATCAGGCTCCAAGTCAGCTGTCGCCGCCGTAGGGTGGCCGTGATCCGTGGCGGTGCAGCCGGCGGCTCTAAAATCGAGCCGGCGCTGCCGCAACGCAAAAAGATAGCCTTGCCAAGTGCTGGTATCCAACTTCGCTATTTGCCCGAGACGTACCAGATTTTCCGCAAAGCCAGGGAAATCCGGATCGACTACCGGATCGGCGCGGAACGTGGGGATAATGCGCCCTTTGAAGCCTGTGAACGACGCCCCGCGGATCGCGTCGTGGTCGGCCAGTGAATCCAGCGGCGAATCGGTGGTTGCCAGCACTTCAAGCTGGAATCGCTCAAAGAGAGCGCGCGGGCGGAACGATGGAGTGCGAAGTTTTTCCGCGATGGCGTCGAAATACTCGTCGGCGTTCGCCGGAGTGAGCCGAGCATGAAGATCGAAGAGTTCCTGGAAGGCGAAATCAAGCCACAGCCGCGTCGGCGTTCCGCGGAAAAGATAGTAGTGTTGCGCGAAAATGCGCCATACGGCGCGCGGATCTTCCGCAGACGCCGAGCCGATGCCGAGCCGCTCGAAGGGAACGCCCTGGCTGTAGAGCATGCGAAACACGTAGTGGTCGGGAACGACAAACAACTGGGTGGGATCGGAAAAAGGCTCATTCCTTGAAAACCAGCGGGGCTTCGCATGACCGTGCGGGCTGATGATGGGCACGCAACAGATGCTCGAATAAAGCCGCTTAGCGATGGAGCGTGCTACGGGGTCGGCTGGGAACAGCCGTTCCGGGCTCAGGAGCGTCATGGACTCACCTGGGCGGATGTTTTGCGAGCGCGTCGAAACCCGCCGCCGTGCTCGAAGCGGACATCGCCGAATGCCATATTTTCCGCCGTTTCCAACGAGCCGACCGAAGAAAGAGAGTGGGCGCTCCCTGACTCAGCATGCGAAATTTTCGTTTCCGCGCAGAAGAAATGTTATTCGCTCAAGCGGAGCGCTACAAGTTTATTCAAGGTTAGCAACAAACTTGCGGACGTTAAGAAAAGTTAATAAATGTGAATCGCGGGTGCAACCTTCACATTCCATAGATACTTATAGCCGGACCAAGGGAACGCGCGGCGCTATTCCGGGATGATCTCGATGGCGCTGATCGATGGATAGTTCACGCCAGGAATAAAATACAGCTCGATCTTGCCCTGCGCCGTCGGAGTTATGTGCGCGAACGACTTCACCAGGGGCCCGGTACCGGCCTCCCGGAAAATGTCGAAGTTCTTCAAAAGCATGGCCCCATTGCAGGAGACATCAAAAACCCGGCTGCCGACACCCCCAAGCCCGCCATTCCGGATGCCGAACCAGCGTTCGAGGAAGTACAGACGTACCGTGTATTTCTCTCCCGTCGCAACGGGAACGATGTAGTGGATGTGACCGAAACGATGCCATTCGTATAGGCGCCCATCCGGAACTTTTGACAGGTCGCCCGCGAAACTGCTGAGACGTCCGCCGAAAAAATAGCGATCGCGGGTCCAATCATTGCCTTTGGAATCATGGTAGGAAGAATTTCCCACCACAATCCGCACAGGAAGCGCACGGTGGGGGATGCCCGGCAAGATCTCCACGGCGTTGAGGAAGGATTCTGGGGTGGTGAAATCCAAGTGAATCATGCCATCGGCCGCTGGGGAGACGTCGGTAAGGATTTTGGTAGTTGCCGTGTCATCGCCGGCGGCGTCGTCGACGACATCAAATGCGAGCACCGGCTTTCCGTTCATCGAGACTTGTTCATTGCGAGTGTTCTCCTGAAAGCCTGATGTTTCAGCGAACAACAGATGCACTTCGTACAAGCCGGAGGGCAAAGGATAACTACATTGGAAAATTCCGCGACGGCCGGCGGAAAACAGTTCCGGATCTTCAGTACCCTGAATTACGTGTCCTGGAGTAAAGAATTTGTCTCCGCCGGAGCAGTAGCGGTCCGCGTCCCAGTTCAATCCACCACGATCAATATATGGATGGGAGGTGTTGCCAACCAAGGCGCGCACGGTATTCCCGGGGGAACTGACGGGAATGGTTGAGGCTTGCGCACGGCTAGAATCGCCGTCTTGCGAAGTTCCCGTTCGCCAGCGCCAGGCGAGCAGTGCAAGGATGCAAACCGCGAGAACGAGAACCGCAGCGAGGGTTACTGCTCGCAGGGATGACCTCCGACGCGCCCCGCTTGAGGAACCCTGCTCCCCAGCTATTTCGATTTTCAGCGGCGGCAATTGCAGCGCTGCGGCGCCGCGTTCGAGACGTGCTACTTGCCTACCCCCCTCGTGATACGGGCTAACATTTGAAGAATGTGCCGCATCATGCTCATCTAGTTTAAGATGAACTTGCTCTCCTTCTAGATCCTTCCGGTGCGTGAACTTCGGAACGTAGCCGCCAGGCGGTAAACAGATCCGCACCGGGTGATCGGCCCCCGCACTGCGGTAATATTCGTCCAACCGTTTTCTCAGGGCGTGGGCCGTGACGCGGACGATAGTGTCCAACTGCGGATCAAAATCTGGCGGGCGGCCGAGGGCCTGTACGGCAATGTTGTATTCCTTGATCTCGGCCGTGGCTCCTTCGAAATGCTTTTCGCAAACAAACGTGAGCAGGCGTACGAGATTATTGGTCCGCGCGAACAGCTCGGACGCAAGAATAGCGTCGAGTTCAGCACGTTCTGCCTCGAAGTTACCAATGGACGATGGCAAATGGATATCCCCTGGAAAAACAGCGGTTGCGCCCGATGTTCACACTCTTTAGACGATCTGTGGCGAGAGTATACTCCAAAATTCCAGGAAAGGAATGTCTCGCAAGAAGCCTGATTCTAAGGCAGTTACACAAAAGAATGGAGCACTTGGGTGGACCGCATCTTGCTCCGACGCCACATGCTTTGAACGGCCCGTCTGCCATGAAACGCACCCTGCGCAATCCGTATGCCGTCGCGGCCTGGCAAAATCCGCGGATACTCACCGTGAATTCACCGTGAGCTAACTTCTAACTGGCGCCTGGGCCTTGCTTTACTCAGCCATCGATTCTTTGGATTCACGCCATTTATGCAGCGCGTTCTTGTCCGAAGTCCGCAGCGCGGCCTAGTCGAGGGGCCGCGCCGGGGTTAGGTGTGTATTGCGATTCCGAGGGGGGAACCTTTCCATGATCTTCAGAAACTCGAACAACCATTCTGCTCAAGCAACATCTTGCGGCCAGACCGGGCGAGGCCGAATGCTAGCCGTTCGTGCACTGGCGGCCTCGGTGATGGCGCTGGTGTTTGCCGTGGCTGGGAACTACCTCGCCGCGCAGGACATCTTTGGACGCATCGCCGGGACGGTTATTGACTCGTCCGGAGCAACCGTTGCAAACGCCAAGATAACCATCGTCAATGAAGCAACCCTCATCACCCGCAGCATCGCCGCGGACAAGAATGGCTACTTCGCAGCCGATGAGTTGCCGGCCGGAACCTATTCGGTAACCGGCGAGCAAGTGGGATTCAAAACTACGACCAAAACGGGAAACGTGCTGACGGCGGGTGGCCGGTTGACCGTCGACCTAAATCTGCAGGTCGGTGCGGTCTCCGAGACGGTAACGGTGACCGCGACCGGAGATACCATCAACACCACGTCTGGTGAAGTCTCGACAACCATCACCGAGCAGCAAGTGCTGAATATGGCCTTAAACCAGCGGCACTATGAGTCGCTGGTCGGCTTGGTTCCGGGCGCGGCGCTGCAAGGTTCAGGTACCAACCCCGCGGCGTTGACGGCAAATTACAACAATAGCGTCGCCGACATCAACGGTCAGCGGCTGGATGGACAAAACTGGAGCGTGGACGGCGGCTTCAACCTCGATTCAGGCTCGAACAACAGCGTATTCAACCAGGTAGGTATTGATTTCATTCAGGAAGTAGACGTGCAATCCTCGAACTATGACGCCGAGTTTGGCCGCTCGGCCTCAGCAACGGTGAACGTGGTCACCAAAAGCGGCGGGGAGCAGTATCACGGCGGCGGTTTCGAATTCGTTCAAAACAACGACTTCAACGCCGAGAATCAGGGCACGAAACTGACCAATCCCACGGCGCGCGGCTACAACGCCGTGCCGCCATTTCACTTCAACGACTTCGGCTGGAACTTCGGTGGCCCCATCCCGCTCATCCAACGCAAAGGCAAATTGTTTTTCTTCGCCGGTCAGGAATGGAAAAAGTTTCGCGGCGTATACCCGGGGTTGACGGCGGCCTCGGTCACCGAGACGTTTCCAACCGCGGCCGAAGCCATGGGCAATTTCAGCGACGTTCTTCCTACTCTCGCACTCAAGCAGCCCGCGGTGATCCCGGCAAGTTGCGGAGGCGTCTTCTTTAACGCTCCTAACGTCATCAACCCGGCATGCATCAGCGGCGACGGCGCGGCCATCGCAAAGCTATATACCACGGCGGCACAATTGTCAGTGTCGGGCGCCTTGCCAACCTCGACCGCCGCCAACAACACCACCTTCAACCTCCCGAACCCTCTAAACCTGCGCGAGGACATCATCCGTGTCGACGAACACGCCAACGAAAAACACAGTTTTTATTTCCGCTATATTCACGACAACGTGGATATCTTCAATCCGTTTTCGACGTTCGGCACGGCCGGTGCCGTCCCGGTGGATCCCGACCTGCGCAACCGTCCGGGATACAACACCCAGTTCGGTTGGGTGTATACCATCAGCCCGACGCTGATCAACTCCTTCAAGTTCAACGCCGACTGGCACAAGCAAACCACCCCGCTCGAGGGCACGGCGTGGCTGAAATCGACGTATGGTTTTTCCTTCATTCCGCCGCTGGGAAACCCCACGCAATTTCCTAATGGGTTACCGACGATCACCTTTACCGGGGTCACAGGTGTTGCGACCTCGGCACCAGCCAGCGTCAACGGTCCTGCGCCGAACTTCCTTGAGTCTCCCACTGCCGACATCAATCCGGCGGACAACGTCGTGTGGCAGCACGGCGAACACACCATAAAATTTGGCGGAGAGTTCGCGCGCAATCGCAAAACGCAGAACTCGCGCACCAACTTTGACGGCATCGTAAATTTCGCCGCCACCGCGGGTGCAACGAACGGAAGCAACTCCACGGGCGATCCTTTCGCGGATGCGCTCCTCGGGAACTTTAACAGCCTCGGACAGAACTCGGCCGTGACCGTGGGCTCGTTCCGGTTCAACGATGTTGAGTTATACGTGCAGGACACGTGGAAGGCGACGCGCAAACTTAGCTTGGTCTTGGGTATCCGCTATACCCACTCGACTCCCACTTATGCCCAAGGCAATAACATAACGAACTTTAATCCCTTTACCTTTAACCCCGCCTTGGACCCGACGTTCACCGGCGGCCTGGCGACGAGCAGCATCAGCCTCTCGTCTCCAGGTCTATGCAGCGGCCCGCAACTGAACGTCGCCGGAACTCCCGTGCTCACCATCGAGTGCAATGGATTGCAACGCCCCGGGCAAGTGCCGTCCGACCAGCAGATCCGGGTTCCCGTCACCTCCGCG
>JBEKVU010000309.1:0-5539 GCA_049513775.1 Candidatus Acidiferrum sp. | reverse complement strand
GGCCTTTGATCGGCTTCAGGCAGCTAATGGGCGGAAAGAAATCACGATTAGGGGAATTTTCTTTTTGCGCGGCCGAAAAAAAGCGGGCGGTACTGTAGAGAGAGAGCAGATAATAAACAAAAGGGCTGGCGGCAAGGACAAGAACAATCGTGGCGGCAACCGTCAAGATTTCTGGCACCCTCAATAGGTTGAAGAATTAGGCTGTTTCGAAAAACCGCAAGCCTGATCAACGCTGATAAAATAATCTTACATGAATTCGCCCAAGGAGCGCCCGGGTGTCAACAGGTGCCGACCACGACTGGGCGGAACTGGCCTGGGCACGCTTTAGAACGGCCGCCGACAGGCGAGGTCAAAATATAAGACCTGCATGAAAAATCCTTGCCGATACTGCGCGCAAAAAGGAGGCGGGGAGTACTCGCTGGTTTGACGGCAGACCACCGCGAGTGTTATAAAGTTGTGTTTGGGCTGGCAGCTTTTGGCCCGCCGTGCACCGTCCCGGGTCGGAACACGGCAATGCTGCTAGCTTCGTCAAACCGCTCCGCGGTCACTCATAAACGAGGTCCAGGTTTCGCTATTTAGATGGAAATTCTACGCCAACTGGGAGAGTTGTTCCTTCAGGCGGTACCCACCGTTCTGATCATTCTGATATTTTATGCGATTCTGCGCAGCCTGTTTTTTGTGCCGCTGCTGAAGGTGATGGCGGAGCGCGAATCGCGCACGACTGGCGCGCGCAAAGCAGCGGAAAGCGCGCAACAAGCTGCCGCCGACAAGGTGAAGCAATATCAGAACGCCTTGCGGGAAGCGCGAGCTAAGGTTTATGCGGAGCAGGAAGCGGCGCGAAAGAAGCTGCTGGATGAGCGGGCGGCGAAGCTGAAGGATGCGCGCGCAAAGGCCGCCACCCAGGTAGGCGGCGCGAAAGAGCAGATTTCTAAGGATTTGGTGACTGCGGTAAAGGATGTGGAGGCTAACGTTCCGCAACTTTCCGCGGAGATTGTCGGCCGGTTGCTGCAATCTCCGCTGCGCCCACCGAGAGAGGCCCGATGAAGCGCCGAACATGGATGATAGCGGGGGTTCTGTTTGTGGCGCTTTTCGCCGCGGCTGTGGTGCGCGCAGAGGAAGCGAGCACCACCGATCGCCAGACGCAGTCCGCGCAAGAACTTTTCAAGTGGATCAACTTTGCCATTTTGGCGGGCGCCGTAGTCTGGGTTTTCGGCAAAGCTTTGCCGCCCAAGTTTCGCGCGAACGCCGAAAGCATTCACGACGCAATCGCCAAAGCGACCGCGGCCAAAGCGGAAGCCGACGCCTTGCTGAAAGACGCGGAGACCAAGCTGGCGAACCTGGAAAAAGAAGTCGCGGAACTGCGCGAAAGAGCGAAGCGTGAGGGCCTGGCGGAGATCGAACGCTTGCAAGCGGCCACGCAAAGCGATGAAGAAAAGATCGCGACGGCCGCGAAGGCCGAGATTGCCGCCGCCGAGCGTGCGGCGCGACAGGAACTAAAGAAACTGGCGGCCAAACTGGCCGTGGATGGCGCGGGCTCGCTGCTGGCCAAGCAGTTGACGCCGCAAGTGCAGGAAAACCTGGTGAGCGAATTCGTGAAGAGCCTGGAAGCGAGGCCGAATTGAAATCGGTCAGCTTGCAATACGCCAATGCCTTGGCGGATGTGGTGATGGCGCAGGGTGCGGCGGAGCCCGCGGCGGCGCAACTGCGGGATTTTTGCTCGGCGTATGCGGAATCCCCTGAACTGCAAAACTTTCTGGCCAGCCCGGGGGTTTCCGCAGAGGATCGGCGCGGGGTAATCGAAAAAATTGCCGCCCGGATCGGCGCCGGCAAGATGGTGCGGAATTTTCTGTTCGTCATCGCCGACCACCGGCGCGCGCATTATCTCCCGGAGATCGCGGATGCCTTCCAGGCGGTTCTGCGGCAGCGCCAGGGCATAGCGGAAGCGCAAGTGTATTCCGCAGTGCGCCTGACGGAAGCGCAGAAGGCGGAGCTCACCAAAACGCTCGCGCGCCTAACCGGCAAGACCGTGGATCCTAACTATTTCATCGACCCAGAACTTTTGGGAGGGACGTTGGTACGTGTGGGCGACACGATTTACGATGGCTCACTGCGCAACCGGCTGGAACAGATGCGGGCGCGGCTGGCGGAATAATTCGACTTGTAAAAATGGTAACCGGGCAGCAAAGAATCCGGAATCCAGAAAAAGTTTAAGGCACGAGACGGAGCAGGAATGGCCAACATCAAGGCAGATGAGATCAGCAAGATTCTGCGAGAGCAGATTGCGAACTACGAGCAGACCGTAGCAGTCGATGAAGTCGGCACCATCATCAGCGTGGGCGACGGCATTGCGCGCGTGCACGGGCTAGCCAAAGTCATGGCTGGCGAGATGCTGTCGTTTCCCCACAACATGTTCGGCATCGCGCTGAACCTTGAAGAAGAGCAAGTCGGTGTGGTGCTCTTGGGCGAGTCTTCCGAATTGAAGGAAGGCGACACCGTCAAGCGCACCAATACGATTATGTCCGTGCCAGTCGGCGAAGGTTTGATTGGCAGAGTGGTGAACCCGCTCGGCGAGCCACTCGACGGCAAAGGGCCGATCAGTTCCAAGCAGCGCAATCCCCTGGAAAAGCTGGCTCCCGGCGTGCTGGACCGCCAACCGGTGAAACAGCCGATGCAGACCGGTATCAAGGCCATCGACGCCATGATCCCCATCGGGCGCGGGCAGCGCGAACTGATCATCGGCGACCGCCAAACGGGAAAGACCGCGGTCATTCTGGACACCATTCTCAATCAGAAGGGCGGAGACCTGATCTGCATTTACTGCGCGATCGGGCAGAAGCAGTCCACCATCGCGCAGATCGTGAAGACGCTGACGGACGCAGGCGCAATGGAGTACACGATTATCGTGGCGTCTTCTGCTTCGGCGCCCGCTTCGCAGCAATACATCGCGCCGTATGCGGCTTGCGCGATGGGCGAATACTTCCGCGACAATAAGAAACACGCCGTGGTCTTCTACGACGATCTTTCCAAGCACGCGCAGGCCTACCGCGAAATTTCCCTGCTGTTGCGACGTCCTCCCGGTCGCGAAGCCTTCCCGGGCGACGTATTTTATTTGCATTCGCGGCTTTTGGAGCGCGCGGCCAAGCTGAACGAGAAGCTGGGCGGTGGGTCGCTGACGGCGCTGCCGGTGATTGAAACGCAAGCCGGCGACGTTTCCGCGTACATTCCGACCAACGTGATTTCCATTACGGACGGGCAGATTTACCTGGAAGCCGATCTTTTCAACGCCGGCATCCGTCCGGCCATCAACGTAGGCATTTCGGTAAGCCGCGTGGGTGGCAACGCGCAGATCAAGGGCATGCGCCAGGTGGCTGGAACTTTGCGTTTGGACATGGCGCAATACCGCGAACTGGCGGCGTTCGCGCAGTTTGGCTCGGACCAATTGGATAAGGCGACGCAAGCGCAGTTGGCACGAGGACAGCGCCTCGTGGAAGTCCTGAAACAGGATCAGTTTGCCCCGTTCAGCGTCGAGAAGCAGGTGCTGAGCCTGTTCGTCGCAACGAGCGGAACGATCGACAACGTTCCCGTGGACCAGGTGCGTAAGTTTGAGAGTGAGTTCATCCAGTTCGTCGAAAACAATCACGGCGGGATTCTGAAGTCCATCGCGAAAAAGCAGGCGCTCGACGACGAAATCAAGGCGGACATCAAGAAGGCTGTGGACGCATTCAAGGAACAGTTTATGGCGTCGATCAAGGATGCCGCGCCGGCCACGGGTGAAAAGGATGCCAAAGCCGCAGAAGCAAAGGCTTCAGCAGGCAAGCCCCCGGTGGCAGCTCCGGCGCACTAAACCAGAGCTTTTAGACATTGCATAGGAACCCGACCAAGTAACTGACGATGCCTACACTTCTCGATTTTCGACGACGCATCCGTTCGGTAAAGAACACGCAGCAGATCACGCGTGCGATGAAATTCGTCGCGGCGGCGCGATTGCGGCGGGCGCAGGAATCGGCGCTGGCCGCGCGGCCGTATGCCGTGGAGCTGGCGCGCATGCTGCGTTCGATCATGTCGCGCATTGACGAGCCGCAGCATCCGTTGCTGGCCAAGCGCGAAGAAAAAAACGTTCTGGTGATTGTGCTGAGCGGCGAGCGCGGGCTGGCGGGGGCCTTCAACAGCAACATTTTGCGCAAGGCCAATGATTTTATCCGCCAGCAGAGCGGCAAGAAGATTGTGGCCCTTCCGGTGGGGAAAAAGGGCCGCGATTCGCTGAAGAAGGCGGGTTTTCCGTTTGCCGCGGAGTATGTGAACGTGCTGGCCAAGGTGGACTTTGGTGTGGCACGCGCGATCTCCACTTTGGTAACGGAGTTGTACACCAAGGAAGAGATCGACGCCGTGTATATCGTGTTCAGCGAATTCAAGTCGGTGATGAGCGCGAACCTGGTGGTGGAAAAGCTGCTGCCGGTGGAAGAGATTCGCGGCGGAGATGGCAAAAGTGGCGAGCAGAAAAAAGACGAAACGCCCGTCGACTACATCTACGAGCAGCCGCCGGAACAGTTACTCGGAAAACTTTTGCCGCGCTACATCGAAACACAAGTGCTGCGCAGCATGCTGGAATCTTCCGCGGCGGAATATGCGGCGCGTATGGTGGCCATGGATTCGGCCACCAAGAATGCCGGGGACGTAATTGAAGCGCTGACCCTGCACATGAATAAAGTGCGGCAGGCGGCCATCACCAAGGAAATTATCGAAATTGTTAGCGGCGCGAATTACGGCGCCTAGGAGAGAGCATGGCGGAGCAACACGTCGGACATGTGGTGCAGATTATCGGGCCGGTCTTGGACATTCAGTTTGAGTCAGGACATTTGCCGGCGATTTACAACGCGCTGCGGATTACCAGCGAAGGCTTCGATGTGCCGGAGCCGGCGGACGTCACCGTCGAAGTCGAACAGCACCTCGGCGAAGGCCGCGTTCGCACCGTGGCCATGGAGCCCACCGAAGGTTTGGTGCGCGGCATGAAGGCCGTGGACACTGGCGCGCCGATCACCGTTCCCGTGGGCCGCGCAGCGCTCGGCCGCGTGATGAATGTGCTCGGCAAGCCCGTGGATCAACTCGGGCCGCTCACCAGCCCCACGAATTATTCGATTCACCGTCCGGCACCTTCACTCGAGGATCAATCGACGACGCTGGAGATGTTTGAGACGGGAATCAAAGTCATCGATTTGATTCAGCCTTTTTTGAAGGGCGGAAAAATCGGCTTGTTCGGTGGCGCAGGCGTCGGCAAAACGGTTTTGATTCAGGAACTGATCAATAACGTAGCCATGCAGCACGGCGGCGTTTCGGTGTTTGCGGGAGTCGGAGAGCGCACCCGCGAGGGCAACGACCTTTGGCTCGAGTTTCAGGAAGCGGGCGTGGTCGTTCCAGGCAACTCGGAAAAATCTCGCGCCGCACTTATCTACGGCCAGATGACCGAGCCGCCCGGCGCACGTTTGCGCGTCGCTTTAACTGCCCTAACCGTCGCCGAATATTTCCGCGACGAAGAAAACCA
>JBEKVU010000308.1:0-5549 GCA_049513775.1 Candidatus Acidiferrum sp. | reverse complement strand
CCTCGTCCGCGAATCCGCGGCGCCGCCAGCACATAGGTTGCCGGCCAGGCGAGTAGGTAATAGATGAACAGCCGAAAGGCCATGACGAGACCGTTCTGCGGCCAACTTGCGTACGGATACCGAACCCTTTCCGTAGCTCCCGTCGCCAGCAGGTTCTCCAATTGTTTGACGGTCCTCACATCCTGAAACTGCGCCCCGTTCAGGTCCACTTGGTGGCGTTCTTCGAGCGCGCTCATCAACTCCACGCGATCGAGAGAAGTAAGTCCCAGATCGTTCTCGAAGTTCGCATCCGGCGAATTCGCGGCAGACTTCCGTCCCGTGATCTGCGTAATCAGTTGTGACAAGCTGCCGTTGGCCGACGCGTTGCCGGCCGCGTTCGCGCCGACCGCGCCTTGTGCGCGGATCACCGCTTCCCGAATTTTTGGTAAGATCGGCTTTTGCGTTGGCGTGCGCGGAAAATCCGACTCCGGCCAGATCATCCACTGTCGGACTCGCTGAAATTCTGCCAGGCCGCGATTCGCCGCATCCACGGCACGAAGTGCACGGGCTCTAGGTAAATCGCCGTCATTACCGTCCATGAGCAACACCGCGTAGGGTTCGTCGCCGTGCGCGTCTTCGACGCCAATCACTACGCAGTCGCGTACTCCCGCCTCCGCGCGCAACGCTTTTTCAATGTCTTCCGGGTAGATATTCATGCCCGCGGAGGTGACGATCACATTCTTTTTTCGCCCGCGAAAATACAGCCGTCCTTCCGCATCTTTCTCCGCCACGTCGCCCGTGCGGAACCATCCATCCGTTTGAGCGAGCGAATGATTCGCGCCGCTTTGCCGGTACGCCGTCGCGACGTTCTCTCCGCGCACCAGAATTTCGCCGCCCTCATCCACGCGCACTTCCATTCCGGGAAACACTCTGCCGATCGATCCGCGCGACGAGCGAAACGGATGATTCAGGCTGATCAGCGAAGTTGTCTCCGTCATCCCGTATCCCTGAATTACGGCATAGCCCAGCCGGTTCCAGAACGTCTCAAGCTCGGGCGGCAACGCCGCGCCTCCGGAAATGAACGCCCAAAATTTCCATCCCAGCCGCGAGTGGACTCTGCGAAATCGCCACCAACGGCGCAGAAAATGCTCCTTCTCGCCGGCGGCGAAGTTTCTGCGAAATTGTTCCACTCGGCGGTCACGCTCTTCGCTGCGCTCCACTTCGCGTCGCAATGACTCCATGAACCGCGGCACTGTCACCACCACCGATATCCGTTCGCGCCGGATCATCTCCGCGAACTCCGCCGGCCGCAAGGCATCCATGAACACCACGGTTCCGCCGAGCAGCGGTGGAACAAAAACACCGAGCATCTGCCCGAAAACGTGACTCAGCGGCAGCAAGTTGAGGAAGCGCAGCGGGTGCACCAGCTTTTCGTAACGCAGATATTTCTGGATCTCATGCCGCAGCGGCTCGATATTTGCCAGAACATTCCCGTGCGAAATCACCACGCCTCGCGGCTCCGCCGTCGCTCCGGACGTGAAAATAATCTCCAGCGTGTCCTGCCGCGATCCGTCGAGCAAGGGATGATCGCTCAAGGCGTAATCCGTAACATCATGCCCCGCGACTAGTTCCGTCAGCGTGTCCAGCGCAATCGAGGGCGCCCACCCGCACTCGCGCTGCGCCGCTCCGTGAAACACCAGCTTCGCGCCCACCTCGCCGGACACCCGCTGCGCAAACTCTGGCGGTGACGCCGCATCGAGTGGCACCACGACCACGCCACGCAACAAGCATCCGAAAAACGCGATAATCCATTCCGCCGAATTTTCGCCCCATAACAAAACCGCGTCGCCCTTGTTTAGTCCGCGAACTTCGAGCTCTCGCCCCACGCGGTTTGCTTCCGCCGCAATACGCGCGTAGCTCCAACTTTCCATGCGGTAGCCGCGCCGCTGCCGCACCGCGATTTCGCTCCCCCGGGCGCCATACTCCCGCACGAATTCTAGTAGTGTCTTCAAGCTGCTCTCAGGCATCTATCATGCGTAAGTGTGCGGAGCTCCAGGTGCAAGTCAAGCTCCATTTCCTTTGGACAGGTTTGGCCTTTTGTGGGATACCCAGAAAGGGTAGTCGTAATCGGAGCGGGAATTTCGGGACTGGCCTGTGCTTTTCGCCTGAGGCAGAAGGGCGTCCATTGTCTGCTCCTAGAAGCTAGCGATCGCCCCGGCGGCATGATCGCCACCGTTCGCAAGGAGGATCTCCTCTACGAAACCGGCCCGCAATTTCCGCGTTTCCCCGCCGCCGCGTGGCGCCTCGTGCGCGACCTGAATCTTGAGTCCGAATTTTTGCGTGGCGACTCCAAAGCCAAGCGCTACATTGTCCGTCACGGTACGCTCCATCGTGCTCCGTTTCCGCCGCAGGGATTGCTCTCCACAAGTCTTGTCAGCGCCAGCTCCAAGTGGCGCGTTCTCACCGAAGCTTTCCGCTCGTCGCGACCACCCTCCGAGGAAGAAACGCTCGCGGCGTTCGTCGAGCGCAAGTTCGGCTCGGAAATTCTCGATAGCCTCGTTGACCCGATCGTCTCCACCGTCTTTATGGGAGACCCGTACAAAATGGGCATGCAAAGCGCCTTCCCATTTCTGGTGGACTGGGAGCGGAACCACGGCAGCCTGGTCCGCGGCGCCCTCCGCGCGCGCAATTCCAAATCCAAGAAACCCGTGCACGCTGTCGGCCCAACCCAGCGCTCGACAGGGAATTCTGACAGCCTGCGCGTCACCGACGCTCTCCCAACGCTCGGCACTTTTCATGACGGTATGGCTCGTCTGCCCGAAAAGCTCGCGGCGGAGCTATCGCAAAGCATTCGCTATAACGCACCTATCTCCGCCATCGAATCCTTTGCGAAAGCCTCAATCGGCGAGTCGCGCTCTACTTGGCAAATCCACCTCGCTTCCGGCGAACGAATTGCCTGTGAATTTCTCGTGCTTGCCGTACCCGCATACGGCGCTGCCCAGATGCTCACAGATGCCGCCCGGCAAATTTCCGCGCACCTTGCCGCCATCGACTATTCCCCCATAAGCGTCTTCTCCTTCGTCTACGATCGCTGTGCCGTAACCAACCCCCTCGACGGGTTCGGCTTCATGGTCCCGCGCAAGGAAACCCTGCACACCGTCTGCACCTTCTGGAACTCTTCGCTCTTCCCGCACCGCGCGCCGCAAGGGCAAGTTCTCATCACCAGCTTCGCCAGCCCCCAATCCCGTCCAAGCGGATTGCCTCCAGGAGCCCTCACTCTGATGCATACCCTTGCGTGGATCGCTGGCATTACGTCGTTCTCGCGGCAGCAAGCGCGCTTTATCACGTTCTCGCCACGCGGCGCGACCGCAGGCTCTATCCACCGCCCGGCCGCCTCGTCGATCTCGGCACCCATCGCCTGCACATCCTCGAAACTGGCCACGTCAACGGCGGTCCCGCCATCGTGCTTGAAGCCGGCCTCATGTCCACGGTCCTTAGTTGGACGTATCTTCAGCGCGAACTCTCTCGTTCCTTCCGCGTCGTCAGCTACGACAGGGTGGGTCTCGGCTGGAGCGATCTCGGCCCTATGCCCCGCACCGCCAATCGCATGGTCACGGAGCTTCACGAGTTACTGGAACGCGCTGGTGTTCGCCCGCCATACGTTCTCGTGGATCATTCTTTCGGCGGTCTCACCGTGCCGATCTTTGCAGCGCGATTTCCTAAAGACGTCGTCGGCGTGGTGCTCATCGATCCCGTCGTTCCCGCCGAATGGCACCCACCTTCGGATCACAGCCGCAGTCTCGTCTCCATCGGCGCAAAAGTTTGCCGCCGCGCTGCGATTCTCGCGCACATCGGCCTAATCCGTTTCATCGCTGCGCTCATCACTTCCGGAGCCAAGAAATACGCCAACGCGCTCATCCGCCTCATCAGCCGCGGCACTTCCACGGAAACCGGCTCCGTCTCCAGCCCTTGGTTCTGGGCGCTCCCCGAGGAAGAGAAAGCCCTGGTCCCGATTCTTTGGATTCACAGCAAATTCGCCCTGACCATCGCAAGCCAGCTAGAAAATCTGCCCACCAGCGCGGCGCAAGTCGATTCTCATGGTGTCTTCTCGGATTCGCCGTGCATCGTGCTCTCCGCGAGCACTTCTTCGCCGCGCCGCTCCGAGGGACATGCCGCCATTGCCGATCGCCTGCCCCAGGGCCAGCACATCGTCGCCAAAAACAGCAATCACTGGATTATGCCGGCAGAATCCCGTCTCGTTCTGGACGCTATCGTCGAAGTTGCCAGCCAGGTCGCCGACGCGCCTATCCGCAGGTCCAGAACTGTCGCTTCGGGCCGCTAGTCGCCCGTTTCATGGCCTAAATCTCGAACCCTATCCAGCAGCGTTTGGAGGGCTCAGCATGCTCGGCCCCGGCCGGTCCGGATTCCGTTGTACAGCAAACCCCCCATTGGCACGGCGATTTGTAGATGTCATCTTAGTCTGGATCGATGGCCCATTCGCGCCATGGCAGTACATGTCCCGCTCGGCCGTTGCGGCGCACAATTTGCGTGCCACCATCACTAACCGCAACCGCCATTTTTCCTGGGTGAGAAATTTGCCGAAAGACTTGTCAGATCGAGAGCAAGCGGGGCAGAAACAAAGGAACAGTGCTCCACAGCCCATCGAAGACTACGGCGTCATCGGCGATCTGAACACCGTCGCCCTCGTCGGCGCTGACGCCAGCATCGATTTTCTTTGTCTCCCGCATTTCGATTCGCCCACGGTCTTCGCCAAGCTGCTGGACCACGAAAAAGGTGGCAGCTTCTCGATCGAACCCAAGCTGGATCAAGGCCGCAGTAAGCAGATGTACTTGCCGGAAACGAATATTCTCACGACGCGCTTTCAATCGCAGGATGGCGTCGCCGAAATTGACGACTTCATGCCGGCGCTTGACGCCGACGAGCATCGCCGGGTCATCCGCGCCGTTCGCGTCATCAAGGGCACCATCGACTTTGGTATGCGCTGCTGCCCACGCTTTGACTACGGACGCAAATCTCACACCGTCGAACTCCACGGCGAGCATGTCGTCGAATTCATTGTCCCGGACGGCCTCTGCCCTCCCGTTCGCCTGATCAGCAGAATTCCTCTTCGCGTGGTCGGCCGCGACGTCGAGGCGGACTTCACCCTCAAGGCCGGCGAGCATCTTTCTTTCATTTTTGCGTGTGGCGTTTCTGAAGAATCACCACAGGATGCCGAACGGGACGCGCAAGTCGAGAACATCAAGCGCTGGTTCGATGAAACCTCTAAGTTTTGGCGCGCCTGGGCTGCAAAATCCAGCTACAAGGGTCGCTGGCGTGAAATGGTCACCAGCTCGGCCCTGGTTCTGAAGCTTCTCACCAGCCGCAAACACGGCTCCATCATCGCAGCACCCACTTTTGGTTTGCCCGAACTCGTCGGCGGCGAACGCAATTGGGACTATCGCTACACCTGGCTTCGAGATTCCGCTTTCACTTTGTACGCCTTCATGCGCCTGGGCTACACCGACGAAGCTCGCAGCTTCATGATGTGGCTCCGCGAGCGCATCGGCAAA
>JBEKVU010000307.1:0-5550 GCA_049513775.1 Candidatus Acidiferrum sp. | reverse complement strand
ACCGCCGGCAGACACCGCCGCGGGCAGCGAATCCATAGCCCATTTCGTGCGCCGCAAATTTGGCAACGAACTTTTGGAGAAACTGGCCGGGCCCTTTGTTTCGGGGATTTACGCGGGCGACCCGGAAAAGCTGGGGTTGCGCAGCGCGTTTCCGCAGTTCTACACCGCCGAAAGCGGGCACGGCAGCATCATTCGCGGAATGCTGCGCGGGCGGAAGCGTGGCGGTGAGCCGCACGCTTTGGCCACATTTGAACGCGGCAATCAATGGCTGGGGGATGCGCTGGCCGCGAATCTTGGCCCCGCGCTGCATTTGGGCGTGGCGGCGGCGAATATTGTTGTGGCTCCGTCACGCGCACCCGGGCGCTTTTGCGTGCGCTTTGTCGAACCGCAAGATGGTCCTGCGGCTACCGCTCCGCTCTATGCCGACCATGTGATCATCGCTACGCCTGCGGCCGTGGCAGGCCAGCTTCTTGCCAGTGTCGACGAAAGTTTGACGCCGTTGCTCGCGGGCGTCGAGTACACGCCCATCTCGGTAGTGTCGCTCGGCTACCGCAAAGCTGCGGTCAACAACGCTCTAAATGGCTTTGGTTTTCTCACGCCGCGCAGCTCCGGGCTGCGGCTGCTTGGATGCGTGTGGAACTCTTCGCTCTTTCCGGGGCGCGCGCCGGAAGACGCAGCGCTCTTAACAAGTTTCCTAGGCGGAGCGTTGGATAAAGTGGCCTGCCAACTGGCAGCGCCAGAACTGGAAAATCTGGTCCACAGAGAACTGCAGCGCATTTTGGGAATCACGGAGCCGCCGATAACTTCCAACGTTCACATTTGGCAACAGGCCATTCCGCAGTACGACCTGGGACACTATCGCCGCACGCAAATATTGCAGCAAAAAATGGCTGCTTTGCCGGGTCTGGCGCTGGCGGGAAACTACCTCGATGGTCCTGCGGTGGGCGCGGTGGTGGAGCGGGCGCGCAAGGTCGCCGACTACGTCCTGGACGGTCCTCCCCGCTAGCTGCTTGAGCCCACATCCGTTATCCCGGGTATGTCGTATTTACTGTTGCAGGGGTACTGTGCGGCAGGAGAAGATACTAGCCTCTAGAACCTGTGTTCTTAGCCGCCCTATCACCGAAGCAGCAGGACGACGCTGCGCTGGACGCGACGCTCGTCCGGCAGATATTGCAGAGGGATATGCGCGCCTTTGAACAACTCTACGACCGCCATTGCCGATTGGTATACGGGCTGGTGTTCCGCATCGTGCAGCAGGCGGGCACAGCCGAGGAAGTGGTTCAGGACGTGTTCCTGCAACTGTGGCGCAATGCCTCGCAATATGACGCTTCGCGCGGCCCCTTCCTGCCGTGGCTGTTGACCATGGCGCGCAACCGGGCCCTCGATACCCTGCGCCTGAAGAGCGAACGTCAGCGCCGGCGCGAAGATCAGACGGAGGAACTGCCCGGCATCTCTGCGGCCCCCGAATTTGAGAAGCAGCTGGACGAGAAGCGGCGCGCTACCCGTGTACGCGAACTGATGACCGGGCTCCAGCCGCAGCAGAAACGCGCTATTGAGCTAGCCTATTTTGAAGGACTGAGCCACACCGAAATCGCGGACGCGCTGAAAGAGCCGCTTGGAACGGTGAAGAGCTGGATTCGCAATGGTTTATTGCGCCTGCGAGAAGGATTGCGAGCCACGCCGGGTACCGCGACATGAGCGGCGACGTGGGCGACAACGTAAACGTGAACAAAACAGACCAATTCGGAGAGTTGCTCGAAGCCTACGCGCTGGGCGCGCTCGATGCACCGGAACGCACGGCACTCGAGGCGCATCTGGCGACGAATTGCCCGGATTGCGTGACCGCGCTCAAAGAGGCGCGCTGGCTGGTGAGCCAGTTGGCGTATATCGCGCCCGAAACGGTTGGGCCGTCGGACATGCTGCGCGGTCGGCTGATGAAGATAGTGCGCGAGGAAGCTGCGCTCGAAGCGCCGCGGAGTGCCGTGGCCTCTACTCCTAAGACCGCAGTGCCTTACTGGATGTGGGCGGCAGTGGCAGCGCTGCTGGCGGTGGCGATTTATACCTCATGGGACGCCAACCAGTTGAACCATCAGATGCGCGATATCAACGATCGCGCGATGGCCGAATTGCGCAGCCGGTCGAAAATTGAAGAAGAGCTGGTTGCCGTACGGCGCGAGGCGGAGATTCTTTCCGATCCGGCTTCGGCAAAGATTTTGTTGGCCGGCGGTCAGCCAGGAACAACCGCGCTGCAAGCGAGTTGGCACGCGAAGTTGGGCATTGTGGTGAGCGGGCAGAAAATCCCGCCGCCCGCCGATGGCCGCGTGCTGCAGTTGTGGCTCATTCCTAAGGCTACGGGCGGCAAGCCACTGCCTTCAGAAGTAGTGCGCCCTGACGCCGACGGTAACTTCGTGCTTCTGGTACCCGATCCACCCGAAGTCATGGCGGAAACCAAGGCTTTGGCAGTGACCGAAGAGCCAGCCGGCGGCAGTCCGCAGCCTACGACGACGCCCAAGTGGGTTGGCGGCGTCAGCTAGCTTCTCAGTTACCTCTTCTTGTTTCTTGCTCGTAAGGCCAACCGAGCTTTACGTCTATTGGCGGCTTCCTCAAACCGGCGCTTCTCTTCCTTGGTTTTCACGATGAGCGGGCGGACGGGTTTGGGCTGGCGGGTGAGTTCGTCGATGGCTACGAAGGTCACGAATGCGGACGTCGTGTGCTTGCGTTCTCCGGTAAGCATGTTTTCTGAATAGACCTCCACGCCGATTTCCATGGACGTGGTGAACACGCGGTTGACCTGCGATTTGAGGATTACCAGCTCGCCCAGATTCACCGGGTTGCGAAAATCAATGGAATCCACCGATGCCGTGACCACCCAGCTGTTCGAGTGGCGGCACGCGGCCATGGCCGCCGCGATGTCCACGAGGTGCATCACGTGGCCTCCGAGAAGCTTTCCGAGCGCATTCGTTTGCGCCGGCAAGACCACCTCGGCCATTTCCGAACGTGAAGCGCTCACCGGTTTACCGGGAAGTGTTGGCGCCTCGATCTGCTGTTTCTTCGCACCGCTGCTGGTCATTCCGCCCTCGTCTCCGTGGTGGGCGCATCGCGCGCCAATGGCGTTTTCCGCCTGCTGTATAATACGAGATGAGCCGATGACTGAACAAAAGAAAAGCCGCCGCCAGCTGCTGGAAGAATTTATCGCCAAGAAACCGGATGACGCGTTTTCGCGTTATGGCTTGGCGCTCGAGTGCTCGAACACCGGCGACACCGCTGCGGCCGCCACCCACTTTCGGGATCTCAACGACCGCCATCCCGACTACATTCCCGCCTATCTTATGTACGCACAGATGCTGGCCCGGGAATCGCGGGCCGACGACGCCAAGCTAGTTTTGACTAAAGGAATTTCCGAAGCGGCCAAGAAGGGCGACCAGCATGCCCGGTCCGAAATGGAATCGTTGCTCTCCGAATTGAGCTAGCTGGCTTGGCGGGTTTTCCGCTAAATCAAACCGATTTCTCGGCTGCTGGACGGCTCGCCAAGGCCCCGCCAAACGCGCCGCGTAGCCATCTGCTATCATTGCCTTGAGACATGCGGCCAGAACGCATTCCGCTCTTTCCCCTGAACGTCGTTCTTCTCCCCGGCGCTGAGCTTCCCCTGCACATTTTCGAGCCGCGCTACCGCGAGATGGTAAAACGCTGCCTCGAAGATAAGTTGGAATTCGGCATGCTCTTGTCGCTTCCCAAAGGGCTCGCGCGGGTAGGCTGCACGGCGGAAATCGTCGAAGTGCTGAAGCGCGAAGAGGATGGCAGCATGGACATCCTGACGGTGGGCCGGGCGCCTTTCCACGTGCTGGAGCTCTTTACCGAGTCCGCGTTGCTCGAGGGGCGCGTGGACTATCCAGAAGATGAACTCGCCTCGGGCAGCAGCGAAACTGTGCGACGCGACCTGGTCGAATTGTATGAGACCTGCCACACGCTGGTGTTCGGCGACTATCCCAAGAATCTCAACGGCGGCGCGCACCCGACCGCATCGTACGTCATCGCAGGCACGTTGCCGATGGAATTAGGCTGGAAACAGAGCATTTTGGAGCTGCGCAGCGAAGCAGAGCGCCAGCAGCGCCTGGTCTCGTACCTTCGCGAGTGGGCACCGCATCTACAGAAAGCAGCGACGGTGCGCACCCGCGCGGGCGGAAATGGCCACGGATTGAACTGATTTGGCATCCAACAGATATAAGCGAACGTAAAACGAATAGCAGAGTTTCAGCGAGTGTTTTGCAAGAGTATTTGGCGCTGGAAAACAGCGCGGAATAGGGCCCCATGACAGCAACGACAACAACGCATGCGCACTCTTCAATCCACCCGAAACCACGCACCCTCGGCGAACTGAAGCGCATCCCGGATTTTGATGCGCGCAGCGCTTCACGTTCGGTGAAGAATGAGATTCGGCGCAACCTGCTGCGCGTCATCGAGAAGGGCGAGCCGCTCTTTCCGGGCGTGCACGGCTACGAAGACACCGTGGTGCCGCAAATCGTGAACGCCCTGCTTTCGCGCCACAATTTTATCTTGCTGGGATTGCGCGGGCAGGCCAAGAGCCGCATCCTGCGGGGGCTGATCAACTTGCTGGACGCAGAAGTTCCCGTCGTGGCCGGCTGCGAAATCAACGACGATCCGCTGAAGCCGATTTGCCGGGCGTGCCGCGAGCGGATCGCCTCTGAGGGCGACAACACTCCGATTTTCTGGATGCCGCGCGAACAGCGCTACATCGAAAAGCTGGCGACCCCCGACGTGACCATGGCCGACATCATCGGCGACGTGGATCCGATTCGCGCAGCGCGCGGCGGCCGCGATCTTTCCGACGAACTTACCATCCACTACGGACTGCTGCCGCGCGCCAATCGCGGAATTTTCGGCATCAACGAGTTGCCGGATTTGGCGGGCAAGATTCAGGTGGGACTTTTCAACATCATGCAGGAAGGCGATATCCAGATTAAGGGTTACCCGCTGCGGCTGCCGCTGGATGTGCTGCTGGTTTTTACCGCCAACCCGGAGGACTACACAGCCCGCGGCAAAATCATCACTCCGCTCAAGGACCGTATCGGCGCGGAAATTCGCACCCACTATCCGGCCAGCGTTGCCGAAGGCATGGCCATCACCGCGCAGGAGGCTTGGGTAGCGCGCGAGCTTGGGCCGGACGGGGGACGCAAAATCGAAGTGCCCGAGTATCTGCGGCAGGTCATCGAGGAGATTGCGTTTCAGGCCCGGGAAGATAAGCGCGTGGACCGCCGCTCGGGCGTGAGCCAGCGCTTGCCGATCACCACACTTGAAAGCGTGGTCAGCAGCGCCGAGCAGCGCGCCGCGCGCACGGGAGAAAATCACTCCCTAGCGCGCGTCACCGACGTTTACGCCGCCCTGCCCGCCATCACCGGCAAAATGGAACTCGAGTACGAGGGCGAACTCAAAGGCGCAGATTTTATCGCGCGCGAATTGATTCGCGCGGCGGTCGGCCGCGTATTCTCGAAGAATTTTGGCGAAACCAATTTCCAACCGGTGATCCAATAT
>JBEKVU010000306.1:0-5550 GCA_049513775.1 Candidatus Acidiferrum sp. | reverse complement strand
AGTATAAGTCGCGGGAGTGAGGGCGGCAGAATTGAAGCCGCCAGTAGAATTGCTTTCCAAAGTCTGGCTGTAGCCGCTTGCTTTGCCGGTAATCGTTATTTTGGCTCCGGAAACAACCGCACCATTCGGATCAAGCACGGTGCCCAGAATACTTCCAGTCGAAACAGAGACTTGCGCGCTTGCGAGCGGCGCCCCTGCGAGTCCCAGTCCCACAGCTGTGCCAACGATCACACACAGAAGTACTGCAAACTTCAGCATCTGACGCATTCTTCCCCCAGTATTTCCATAAAGTGTTGATGCTAAATTACATGACCCACGAACTACCGACCGCCGAGTACCTATTTCATCGGCATGGTTGTCGGACCACCCGTGTCGGACAAACCTATTTGCGGCCAAAATGGTGCGTTCTAGAACTCGGAGTGCAAGTCAGCAGCCAAACTTAATATAAATAAATCTCGTTTAATGAGTGGTTTACCAAGGGGTATTCCCGGACGAGATACCATTTCTGTGATTTATGGAAGACCTATACAGATTTCCGTGTAGGGTGGGGTCGAAAGGTAGGTCGCCCGCTCATTCCGCTCGCCAACGCGATCACACTACGGCGCCTGATACACCGTCCGGCCCGCCACAACCGTGCGCAGAACCTTGGTTGCCGTGTATTGCGCTGGCGGGATCTTCGTCAGATCGGCGCTCAGCACGATAAAATCGGCGTACTCGCCTAACTTCAGTTCGCCCTTCCTGCCCTCAGAGAACTGCGCGTAGGCTGAGCCGGTGGTGTACGCCCGAATGCAACCCTCGAGCGAAATTTTTTCCTGCGGCTCCCAGCCGCCACCTTGCGCGCCGCCCTGCGTGGTACCCGGCGTGACATTGCCAGCAGCCGCGCCCGGCGCGATGCCAGCCTCAGCAGGCAATTCCCTCGTGGTGCACGCGTACAGCCCGCGCATGGGATTCAGCGGCTCCACGTCGTAGTCCGTGCCAAATGCCAGACGCGCGCCCGATTTCTCCAGCGAAGCCCACGCGTACGCGCCTTTGCTGCGTTCCGGGCCCAGGCGCTGCTCGGCCCAACGCATATCCGTGGTTTCGTGGCTGGGCTGCATGCTGGCGATTACTTTCAATTGTGCAAAGCGCGGCAAATCTTCGGGAGCGATCACCTGGGCGTGTTCGATGCGGTCGCGGCGGTCGTGATCGCCATTGGCTTTTGCCACGGCTTCGAAAATATCCAGCGCCGCGTGATTGGCTTTGTCGCCGATGGCGTGGAAAGCGATCTGGAAGCCGGCTTTATCGCGCTCGATGGCCATTTTGCGGTACTCATCGATGTTCGCGGTGAGAATCCCGCTCGTCGAGGGATCGTCGCTGTACGGCGCCAGCAGCGCCGCGGTATGCGAACCGAGCGCGCCATCGAGGAAGCCCTTGAGCAAGCCGGTCTTCAGCATGGCGTCCGTGGTGCCGCCCTCGCTGCGCATGTTGCGCAAATCCTGCAGCGGATTTTCAAAGGGCAGCCACTCGGTGATGCGCACGGTGAGGCTGCCTTCTTCTTTCAACTTGTGATACAGGCCGAAAAATTCCCAATCCGAATTGTCCTGCACGCTAGTGATGCCATTTTGCGCCACTTCGGCCAGCACCATCTCAAGGCCTTCTCGTAGTTGCTCTTCGGTCATCTCTGGAATCTTGGTTCTCACCAGGTGCATGGCCGAGTCTTCGAGCAGCATCCCGGTCGCTGCGCCGTTCGCGTCCCGCTCGATTTTTCCGCCAGGCGGGTCCGGCGTGTTCTTGTCGACGCCTGCGGCGCCGAGCGCCAGAGAGTTCGCCACGCCGACGTGCCCGGAAATGTGCGTCAGGAAAACGGGATTATTCGGC
The DNA here is from genome assembly GCA_049513775.1 of Candidatus Acidiferrum sp. Lineage (GTDB taxonomy): Bacteria > Acidobacteriota > Terriglobia > Acidiferrales > UBA7541 > Acidiferrum. The sequence continues at coordinate 3,693 of JBEKVU010000306.1, read as the reverse complement.
GAAACCGCGTCAAGTTGCGCGCGGGTGGGAAACGCTTTGTCCGGCCAGAAAGATTGGTCCCAGCCGCTGCCGGTGATCCATTCGCCTTCCTGGTGCTGCGCCACGGTGGCGGCCACGCGCTTCTGCAATTGCTCGACGGAGTTGACGCCGTTCAGTTGCACGCTAAGCTTGTCGATTGCGGCACCGCCGAGATGCACGTGCGCGTCGTTAAAGCCGGGCATGACAAAACGGCCGCCGAGTTGCACCGTCTCGGCGTTATCGCCCGCGGCGCATTCGAGCATCACCGTGGAAATGTCGCCGACGCAAATAATCTTGCCGTCGCGTGTGGCCATGGCACTGGCCCACGGGTGCGAGGGGTCATTGGTGTAGATGCGGCCGTGCAGATAGAACGTGGTTTGGGAAGCTGACGGGTGTGGTGGAGCTTGTGCTTGTGCCGGCGGAGTGACAAATGAGGCGAAGAAAATCACACCAAAAACATAGGCCGCGGTACCAGGCCTTCGCCCACGTTTGCGGGGCCTATGTCCGGCAGGCCGGACTAAAGTCCGGCACCTACACAGGCCACGGCGGAAACTTGATGATGTGACGGTCATTTTTTAGGGGCGATACCGGACACGCCGACAAGCGTTAGAAACGCGCGCTGCAGGCCAATTTCGCGGCCTGCAGGTTCGTACCACTCCTGCAAGGAGTGTGCGCCGCCGCCGTTGCCGCCCGCGCCGATGGAGATGGCGTCGATGCCCTGTGCCAAGGGAATATTTGCGTCGGTCGAAGAACGCTCCGCGCGCGATTGATTGCCGACGTAATCGTCGGCTGCGCGCAAGGCCACGAGCAACGGCGAATCCGGGCGAAGCTCGCCGCCCGGACGGCTGCCGAGCAATTCCACTTTAAATTCGAGCTTTCCTTTCGAGCGATCGCGCGTGGCTTCCATTTCGTCGCGCACGCCGGCGGAAATGCAATCGCGCAGGGCGGACTCGAGGCGCGTCAATTCGGGTTCGCTTTCGCTGCGAATATCCACTTTCAGGCGCGCTTCGTGCGGAATCGAATTGATCGAAGTGCCGCCTTCGATTTGCCCCAGATTAAAAGTGGTGCGCGGCGCGGCGGGAACTTTGGTGCTGATGAAGCGCACCGAGCCGCGAACGAGAGCATTAATCGGATTGGGCATGCCGAAGTCCGACCAGCTGTGTCCGCCCGGGCCAGTGATCACCGCTTCGAGGCGGCGCGAGGCTAGCGCTTTGGTGGTGACGTGGTCGGTGCTGGAGCCGTCCAGCGCGATTACTGCTTTCAGGCGCGGACCGTAGACGTCCACCAGAGCGCGCATGCCGCGGAGGTTGCCTTCGCCTTCTTCGCCGACGTTGGCAACGAAAAGAATCGTGAGCTGCGGCCTAAGTTGCGCGGCGTGAAAGGCGCGAGCGAGAGCTACCAGAGCGGCTAGGCCGGTGCCGTTGTCCGAGATTCCGGGCGCGATCCAGCGGTCGCCCTCGTGCTGCACTTTTACGTCGGTTCCCGCGGGAAACACCGTGTCGAGATGAGCAGAGAGTACGATCGTGTCGCGACCGTCGGGACTGGAGGAACCGGTTGCGGCGCCCGGAAGCGTTGCGACAACGTTTCCCGTGCTATCGATTTCCGTGCGCAGGCCGGCCTGTTCAAACATGGTCTTGACCGCGGTCGCACGCGCCCCTTCCTGAAACGATGGGGCGGGAATCTCCGTCAGGCGGATTTGCGCTTCGTTGATGCTGGCGACGTTTTTGTGCAGCCATTCGAGCGCGGCTTGCGCCTGCGGTTGCTCGGCCAGGCGCGCGCGGTCCGGCAAACTCTGCGAGGCGAAGGCGCGGCTCGAATGCGCGGTCATAGTCACGAGAATAACCCAAAGGATGGCTTGTTTCATCGGGGAGTTATGCGGGGACGTGCGCATTTTGTGCTGAGTTGCATGCAAAGATTTGGTCGCGGTGACTGCTATCTCATCGAAGGACAGGCAGGCTGGGCGTAGCGATTCGCCTCAACAAATTCCTCGACGCTCATTCCAGCGGCTCGAATTAAGGCTCGGAGAGTGCCTGTCGAAAGTTCCTGCGCTGGGGCACCGAAAGGTTCGCCCGCACATTCTGTTTGGTCATGACCACGTGGCTCCCGACCTGGCCCGTGACTTACCAGCCCGCCTTGCTAAATGCTTTCACCGACTCTTTGCCAGGAATATTGCCGAGCCGTCCCATATCGGTGTTCTTCGAGATTTGTCAAACGGCGACGATGACTGGCGTGCGATCCGAATTCACGGTTTTCAGGTCTTTCTGATCTGCGGTCCATAGCCACACAGTGATAGCTTCTTTTATGTTCTCGAGGGCTCCTTTCTTATCCTGCCCTTGCGACACACCTCCAGGTGAGGCTGGGGCACTGCGCGACGATCCAGCCATCTTCCGCCGGCTCCAAGGAAACGTGAAGGATCATAAAAGTCACATCCTCAAATTCGTTGTCTTAGCTGGCAATCCTACTCGCCATCATAGCAGAGGTGCCCGGTTCGATCAGGAGCAAAGGGCCTCAAGTTCCTGGTCGTTTAGGACGCGGGGGGAATTTTTTGCGGCTTCGAGGATGCGGGCTATGAGCGGCTCAGTGGCTGGGATTTTGTGGCGCTCGAGCCAGAAGTGAACGTTGGATTTGCCGCTCATGGGGCCGATTTCGATGAGTTGTTCGAGGCCGAAGAGGCTCGCTGGAACGCCGCTGTAGACGGCGTCGGCGAGCGCGGGATCGTTCTTATGGAAGGCTTTTACGAGCGCCGCGGCGTGGACACCGGTGGCGGTGCGGAAGGCGTCGCGGCCGACGACCGGATAGTTTGGTGGGATGGTGGTGTGCGTGGCATGCGCGACCGTGTCGCAATATTCTTTCAGCTTGCTGAGATCGCGGTCGATGAGATTTAGCAGGCGGAGATTCACCAGCATTAGTTCCATGGGTGTGTTGCCCACGCGCTCGCCGAGGGCGTTGGCGGCGGCGTGGACCTGATGCGCGCCGGCGGCGTAGGCGGCGAGCGAATTGGCGATGGCCAGGCCTCGATCGTTGTGGCCGTGCCAGTCCACGCGGATATTTTCGCCGCTGGGCTTTACGATTTCATCGATGGCGAATCTTATTAGACTGTAGGCGCCAGTGGGTGTGGCGTGGCCGACGGTGTCGCAGAAGACCAACGCCCGCGCGCCACTGTTGAGCGCGGCGGTGTACAAGCGCTTTACGGTGGCGGGGTCGGTGCGCGTGGTGTCTTCGGTGACGTACATCGATGGAAGATTGTGGGCCACGGCGAAGCTGACGGCTTTTTCCGTGGTGCGGCAAAGATAATCGACGGTCCAATCTTCCACGAGGCGGCGGATGGGACTGGTGCCGAGGAAGGTGGCGGCTTCGATTGGAATGCCGACGCGCTGCGAGATTTCCGCGATGGGGCGAATATCGTTTTCGTGCGTGCGCGCCGCGCAGTTCGGCTTGATGCGCATGCGGTGGTGGGAGATTTCGCGCGCCAGCGCTTCGGTGGCGGCGGCGGCGCGCGGGCCAGCGCCGGGCAGGCCGATATTGACGGCGTCGATGCCCAGCGATTCCATTAGGTGCAGAATCTTAATTTTTTCTTCGATGGTGGGATCGGTGACGGAAGGATTTTGCAGTCCGTCACGCAAGGTTTCGTCGTTTAACAGGACGCGCGTTCCTTCGGGAATCGGCGGCGGAGTC
>JBEKVU010000305.1:0-9634 GCA_049513775.1 Candidatus Acidiferrum sp. | reverse complement strand
CACCGTCGCCGACGATCAGGACAAAGTCGGCAAAGGCGAAACCGAACTGCCCGCCCGCGAAATGCTTGCCGACATGTTACTCGACCTGCAGCGCCCGCAAGAGGCGCTGACCGAATACGAAATTTCCCTGCGCACTGACCCCAATCGCTTTAACGGCCTCTACGGCGCCGCGCAGGCCGCCGCGCAGGTCCTGCAAAAAGAGAAAGCGGGCACTTACTACGCCCAGTTGCTGAAGAATTGCGAAGGCATCCGCTCCGATCGCCCCGAGCTAGCTCAAGCGAAAACCCTCCTCGTCTCTGCGGGCGGGATGTAGCCGCGGGGCCTTTAGCTTCGTCGGCATCAAAGAATTCCGGGAGGACATCTGGGCTTGTTGGCTTTATAGAATACCCGTGGAGGGAGCGTCGCCGCTCGTGGTCAGAAATTGCACGCTCAAGGTCAGCGGTAGTCCATCCTAGCAAACGTCACGCACAACAGGCGCCTCGTGCTAAAATTATACGCGTTGTAGGCCCGTAGCTCAGTTGGTTAGAGCGCTACCTTGACACGGTAGAGGTCTGGAGTTCGAGTCTCCACGGGCCTACCATTTGCTTTCATCGGTTTGCAGGGATTTTCCCAAAATGCTGTGGCCCACAATCCAGCCCACATCTTTACTGCAGCAGATATGTCTGCATCCCGAGCGCCTCAAGGAACTGCCCCTGCGCCGCCCGTGCTTCATCGCTGTCTTCCTGCGTATAGAGATCCAGCGTCGTCTGAATTCTCGAATGACGCAGGATGCCCTGCACGGTCTTGGGCTCGACCTTCGCCTTGTTCACCAGCCTGCAGGGCTCAAGGACAATGCGCGTGAAGTAAAAGGATTGCGACTTGGGAATCAGCGAGAAAAACGGAAGAGCAGGCCCCTCGTAACGCGAATGCATCTCAAGCTCCGGGTGAAGCATCCTTCGCCCGATCCGGACGCCGTGCACGAGGCACATCATAAAATACAGTTTCGTCAGCGACATCAGGTCGAAGATGCCGGGAGGGGGCGCGTACCTCGCAAACGGAATCATCTGCACGACGCTCGAATAAAGCGCCGCGAGCGCGGGCAGCAGCAGCATCAGCACGCCCGACAGGCTTTTGTCGAAGCGCAGAAATTGCTCAACGAACAGATCGCGGCGGAATTGTGCGTTGACTTTCTAACTCGATAAAATACATTATCGGGTTTTGGACAGGCCAGCCTCAGTAGCCGTAGTACGCATCTGTAGTGCTCCCTGCTAATTTAGACAGTCAGGGCCTCGTTTTTTAGGTCAACTGCAAAACTCAGAAAGGCCTCGTGCGGAGTGCGATTTTGCATCGATGTGTGGCCCTTAGATTGTCTTGACAATGTCTGGCAGGCGCGCTATCCTTACAGCTGAAGGAGCAACTATGTCTTCCCGCGCCATACGCAGTGAAAAGCTTGACTTGCGGCTGACGCCCGACGCGAAATCTGCGTTGCAGGCCGCAGCGGCGGCTTCCAATCGTTCGGTCAGCGAGTTTGTCCTGGAGAGTGCATTGGCGCGTGCCGATGAGGCGCTGGCGGATCGCCGTAGCTTCGGACTGAATGCAGCTCAGTGGAAAGAATTCATGACGGCGCTTGATGCGCCTCCGCGTCCCCTGCCCCGTCTCGAACGTCTTTTGAAAGAGCCTGGGTTCTTTGATTCGGGCACTCGCCAGTGAGCGATATCCGCCGCGTCGAAAAACTCCGACGCGATCACCCGGTCGAAAGCTTCGATTGCGGCCGCGAGGAATTAAATCGGTATCTGGTGCGTTATGCCTGGCATAACCAGCAGGCCGGCGCCGCGCAAACCTACGTCGGGCTCGTGGGCGAAGTCATCGTGGGCTACCACACTCTCGCGGTGGGCCACGTGACCTTAGAAGACGCTCCCGAGCGCCTGACCAAGGGTCTGGCGAAGCATCCGGTGCCGGTCATGCTGCTCGCGCGGCTTGCCACTGATAAGGGGTGGCAGGGAAAGGGCGTCGGCAAAGCCTTACTGCGGGACGCGATGCAGCGCACGTTGCAGGCGGCCGAGATCGCCGGGATACGCGCGCTCGCCGTACATGCAAAAGACGAGGGCGCGCGACGCTTCTATGAGCATTTCGATTTCGTTCCCTCGCCTACCGATCCGATGCATCTGTTCGTTCTGCTCAAGGATGTGCGGCGGATTATCTCGGGATAAATGGCCTGATCAGTGCGAGGCCTAACTCAATTCCGCAGGCGGTTCGTCCGATTCATTGAACAGAGCAAGGGTGAGCTGCTCAATCGGCTCCAGCGGCAAAACTGCGCGGCGGTATGCACGGCTCATGAACTTGGGAGCCTCAGGGTGGTCCGTGGCATGAATCATGTAATACATGATGGCACCACCGTTTTCCCGCTCGTAGATTGGCCACGCCTTCACCGAGTTGTAGTGCATTTCTCGCTTCAACCGGGCAACTAGCGCGTCCCGGCGTTCTTCGCGGCTCATCTGGCGCAATTGGGTCCAGTCGTCCCTGCCCCACCATCGAGCCAGGACATCCGTATCTTTCTGCGCGGCAAGGGCGCGTTCGAGCCAGCCGTTCGCCAGGAAATAGAATATCTCAATCTTATTTCCGGATTTCTTATAGGTGGCAAGCTTCTCAATCGACTGCCACCAGCATTCAAACGTCCGCTGATCGAGCAGGCAAAAAGTTGCCTCTTTTTCTGTGATGGTGTTGCCACCCAGTATTTCATCGACCTTGCTGTTAAAATCGCCGTGATAAATATGAATCTTCCGATTTAGTTTCCGGTTCTTGCTGTCACGCGACGGCTGGCTGTTCTTCAGTTCTGTGAGCCTGCTGACTTGGCTGCGATTCTCGTCGCACAGGTGAAAATGCCTTATCCAGCGCGGTTCGCTGGCAAGAACGAGCTTCGCCGCCCAGGATTCAGTCTCGCATTGGCTCTGGGGTCCGGCGAAGCCGTCAATATATGTCCCGTGCTTGGTGAGCAGAACGAAGTAATGCAGATAGTGCATGATGAGGAGGGCTTTATTGTCGGTCCATACCGGAGACTGGATAGGCCGCAATTCCGGCTCTTTCGGTGTGGAGTCCTGATCGACACGATCCGCCGGCCCAAATAAATCGGACTGCGTTCCGCGGTCTTGCTCATCCTCACTCATTCATCTTCCCGCAGGAACCAGCGGCAGACTAAAGCGTCACAAGTTCCCGGTCGTGTTGCTTCGGCCCTTTCCAGCGAGCCTCTCGCTCTTTGGCGAATTGCGCTGATATAAGCCTTTGGTTTCTGGGCGGAATCTGAGTGACGGTGCGTTCAGGCATGGCGTCGTGAGTTTTGCCGTTCAACAGACGGCCGGTCTTCGATTTGTGAACTCCGCCCCACTGTTTGAAAAAGAACGCTACCGCCCCTGCCCGGCAGATTTTGAGAATGTTGTCCACCCATCGCTTCTCCATGGGGCGGGCACCTTTTCCGCTTTCGCCGCCCACTATCGCCCAATCTATACCGGTAATGTCGAAGTGCCCCAGGTCCTCTAACAAGGGCTCGATAGACAGGAACCGAACGGCCGCAGGCGTGGCCCGCAGATGTTCTATCCTCGGCAGTCCGTACTTTCTGTCCTCAACGCTGACGCCCCACCAAATGTGCCGCGCGTCCGCAGCATAGCGGAGCTTGGTCGAGAGCAAATGCTGCAGACGATCAGAGCGCTTGGTGAGTACTTGGTACGTATGCCAGTCTGCATCGATCATAACTCGGACAACATCTTCGATATAAGCATCGGGAACAGTGGGCTGGAACAGGTCACTCATGCTGTTGACGAAAACGGTGCGCGGACTCGGCCATGTGAACGGTTCCGACAGTTTTTCAGGCACCAGACGCAGATCAAAGCCTTGCTCGTAAGGATGACCCGGCACACCGCGAAATCGCTCGGCGAAAGTCTCGGCATAGCAATGCTTGCAGCCTGGGCTGATTTTCGTGCATCCACGCAGCGGATTCCACGTCGCATCCGTCCACTCAATTTTGGAGTGATCGCTCATGACAAGGCTCCCGCAAAAGGTTTATGAATGGCGTTTATCGGATCGGGCAGATGGAAGACCGCTTCCTGCCTATAGAGGGATTGTAGCGCGAGTTTGGTATTTTTTGGGATAACGTCCCGACCTGCGGGAAAGGAACGAGTATTCTGGCCGTTATGTTATGCGACGGTTACCTTCACTGATATGGCTTCGCAGCCACCGTGCGGTAGCTCTCGTCCAGCTGCGGGCCCAAAAGCATCAGCGCCGCAATCCTGCGCGCAGTCTCAGTGACGTATCGGGCCTCATCGACGCTTAGGCTCCTTCCGAGCAATCCTTTTTCCCGGTAGCTCAGCCATTTCTTGATCACGGGATAACCACTGATGGTGTAGTCCCAGACCTTCGCCGGAATGTTGCGCCAGCAGACGCGATCATTTAAATGCACGTCCACCGCCATCTCTCCCAGGATTGCAACAGATTCGGCGAGTGTCTTGGTCTCTTGAGGCGTGGAGGGCCTCTCTACCGTCTTCCCCTTGCCGGGCATCGTCGCACCACCCTTCCCCGCATGCCCCCATCCCGCTGTGAGTTCAAGATCCCCCTCGTCGGGATTCACGGATGTTTTTCCATCGCGCCAAATCACGGAAATTGTCTGAAGTTCTCTTCGGGGAGCATCAGTGACGCCTTTCAGTTTGTGCTCGATGTCCAGAAGCATGGCTATGTCCTTACCTAGCTGGGCCGATGCCTGCCTGATTTGAAAAAAAGCCAGCCCACAACCCGGCCCACATCCATGTTGCTTATGCTCGACTGAGATGAGACCATGAGGTCCCGTTGGGGAGACTTAACGCCAAGAGTAATGTCCCCGAACGTATATCGGCCAAATTACTATTAAGCCGAACCTGAAGGTGAATTGAGGCAGCCCGAGTGATTCGCAATCACGGCGTCACTTCGCGGCTGGTTGCGTCGCATGCGACGGGGCAGCAAGGTGCGCTCCATCGGTTTCGCCAGCTTCAACTTCCCGTTGCATCTCGATGTGGGTCTGCATGCTCAAGGCGAACCACTTGTTGCCCAAAACGAAGCCGAGACTTGAACCCGGACAATCCGTATTGCGATTGAGCGCCCGCGGCGTCGAATTGAATCGCCCCAGAGAACTGTCATTGGCTAGGCTCATTATTCGCTCACATCGAATCCCGTGCGTAGCTCCCCCACATAACGGCAACAACTAGACCCAAGAACGGATAAATGTTACCCATCATTCGATACGACCCTAAGACCCAATCTAGCTGAGGTAATCCTGCGAAAAACGGCAATGGAAATTTGCCCCAGATGTGCCATTGAAAATATACGAGTGAAGAAAAATATATCAATAATAAAATTACGTTCAGCCTCGGCGATATCATATATTTATATATAAATTGTAGAAATAGGTACGCAACACCAAAAAAGATTGCGATGGCCGCTAACTTCCAATCGAGATACCCAGTATACAAAAGAACTGCAGGCAGCCCGTCCACAGCCAGGAAGCCCAATAACATAGTAAGCGGGCGGCGAACAAATGGGGAGGGCGTCAGCAGGCGTATAGCAAAGAAGACAGAACCAGACTAACACAAATGCGATTAGGCGTTCAGAGTAAGGATCATCGATTTGCCTCGGGGAATTAGGTTTAATGTGAGAGAAGATGAGTAACCGCGCAGAAGTGGACCATGAGAGATCTCTAAGTTCTTCAGCCGAAACGAAGAGCACGCCAAAATAGAGCGAGATCAAGAACTGAAAGAAAGCTGGTTTACGAACGGTCTCAGATAAATTCAACTGTCCCTCCAAGCATGGAAGCCGTTTAAGGTCTCTAGAACTCGCAGGTGCCGGGACCAGTCCAATTGATGAGCCAACAGACTTGATCTGGCCCAAAATGAATCGGGTGACCAGGAATGTTCAAATAAAAGAAGGATGCGCCGGCACTGTTGGGATTGGTCGGGTCCTGCCACTGACCGTTGCTCTCTCCGAACGAATATACATAGTTATTTCCGTTTTGGCAGGCAACGGAGCTATTCGCCAGGCCGCAATGCTGATAAGGAAATGGGGGGTTGCTGTGAAGAAATCCGCCCATGCTCTGGAAGATCACATCAAATTGATGCGAAGCTTCATGCACTGCTCCATTTCGGATACCAGTCCCGATTGTTTGCATCAATAATGTGAAGGCCGAAGAATTTTGCGGCGTAGGCGGCCACGAAGGGCTCGAGAATGTGGAATTGGGCATCGTTATTAGCGACGTTTGCGCATCGAGTAGAGCCTCAAAGTAATAGACATTGCTAAACCCTGGAGCTGGCAGAACGAAAGATTTTCCAAGTCCTGGCGGCCATAATCCGGTAACGTATATTTGATATTCTTGATCCGGCGTGAACACCCGAGACAGCGTGAGTGGACCCTCGTTGGACGACGATACCGAAAGAATTGAATGCAGTTTGGAATGCCTTCAGAGCGGAAGACTCTATCGCGTCCACAAATTGAGGGTTGCTTGAGGAGAAATCAACTGGGTTGTAGCTACTTAAGGGGTGATAGAACACAACGTTGGGACCGTTCGCAATATAGTCGAAAGGGATGTCAACCTGTTCGGGGTTTCGAGTGCAAGAGCCTGTCTCGCCGTATTCAGTGCCGCACCAGAACAATCCGAAAGAATGATGCTTCACTGACGTTCCAGTGCTTGATGGGTTAGAAAACGGCTGAACCCAAGAGCTGAGAGCTGAGGCCGTAGTTTGTGCCAGCAGCAAGCTGGCGAGCGGCGTATTACTCATAAAGCCATTCCATTGTCCTTGCCAGGAATAGCTCGTTCCCATCGCGGTACCCATAGGTGCTGTGATATTCCCACTTGCGTCGAACTGGCTAACAGTATCCATTCCAGACTGGTCTGTCGCTTTCGCAGCGAGACCGTTGCCAGATGTGACTGTAACAATCGAAAACCGCGTCCCTGTCGGCGCCTGGTAAGTCCAGTTGATTGAGCCTGACCCGAGGAGGTTAACGGAGGTAACGCCGGTGTTGCCAGAAATAAAAGCTGTGCCATTTTCGCCGAGTACGGGCGTAGCGAATAGCGGTAAGCCGTCCGGACCCATGGCGACTGGCCCTGCACCGGCAAGTGACTGATAGACATTCGCTTGTCCGTTGAGTACGTCTGCGATCTGATAGGGATACGCTATCGGAGGTACCGTGGCTGTCAACAGGCCGGGATTGCGACGGGAGCGATTCATTTCTGAGGGCGGTCCGAGACTGGTCTGGCTGGTGAGGCCTTACGTTCAGGCGCCAAGGATCAAGCCCTATCCAGCGCTTTCAGGTCGCGGATGAACTTTTGAATGCCGTGAGTCTGCGCAGGTGATAGATTTGCCGCGTGTTTCGACTCATCCGAGATCTCTCGACAAGCCACGTCAAATGGATCGGCTGGTCAAGCTTCTTTCTTGCCGCTTTGCAGAGCGTTTGTTCGATTTTTGTGGCGCTCAGCGGCCTACGCCTGCTCCTGGGCGCCGTGGCATTTAGCGCCGCGATTGGCGTGATGGAAATCGCGGACCGGAGCATTCATGTCGACGCCGTGCGCCGTCCGATGCTGGTTCTCTCCCTGATCGGCGCACTTTTTAATTTGCTGGCAGTTTGGCAGGTGCGGAGGCTCCGCGGCCGCGCAGCTTCGGCCTGGCGACAGAAGAAAATTTCGAGAGGCAAGGCCGCCTCGGAATGGTTTCAGCTCGCCTTATCACTTGCGACGCTTGCTCTACTCGCGATGGAGTCATACTTTCACCTGCACTACGCGCATCATCTGTGAAGCGATGTTGGAACAATCAAGACGCGTCGCGTCTAACATCATGGGACGTTTAAGGGCGAAATACATGGTGTAATTGCGGGCGGTGACTTCCTGGGATAGAAACCGTTCCGTACGGCTACACCCGCCAGCGTGAACATTTTGAAAGGTGAATCACGGTCGGGGGGGCGAGCCTTTGTTCAACACCATGTATGGAGATGACTATGGAACAGTTCGTCGGTCTCAATGTATCGCAGGAAACCACTCACCTGCGTGTAGTCGATAGCAAGGGAGACACAATCCGGCAAGGCAAATGCGCTTCAACTCCCGATGCGATTGCAAATGTCATCAAAGCGCGAGCGCCGAAGGTGACAAAGATTGGGTTGGAGAGTGGGGCACTCTCGACCTCACTGGCACGCACTCAAGGCTTGCGGAACTGCGTGAAACACATACGGAGGCCCGAGCACCTATTAAGAATGCCATGTTGTGGCGAGCTGGTCTCGACCACGGAGAGAACGCTGAAACCGGAAAGAGCAGACCGCAGGTGATCGAAAAAAATGACGTTGACTTAGCCGCAACTAGAGAATGGTGCGCGCGTGGTCAAAAGGCGGAGTAAGACGCTGAAGTTGCTGAATTAACCGGCATTGCGACGCGGGGTCTCCCTTTTCGTCAACCTTAGCGGTTGCATTTGAAGGTTTACAGTCCCTATAGTGTGATTCCTTAATAACAATAAATAATTGGGACACATGTCTGGGGTTTGTACACGCGCATGGGCGCTGCGCGGAAGTATGTTGTGCTGCCTGCACTCTCTGCCGGCCTTTGCTGAACCGGAGGCGCTGGGGCAGGCATGGACGTTAGCCTACCAGCATAATCCATCGCTTGAGGCGCAGCGGGCGAGCCTTCGCGCGACCGATGAGCAGGTATCGCAGGCCCTGAGTAACTGGCGGCCCAGCATCGATGCGACAGGGAGCGTGGGTAAGACGAATCAATATGCGCCGGAACTTGCTCCGTTTGAAGATCCGCGTTACTCCGGCACGGCACGCAGCTACGGCGTGGAATTGAAGCAACCCTTATTCCGGGGCTTTCGTACCAAGACGGAAACCTAGGCAGCTGAACAGCAAGTGCTTGCAGGACGGGCAAAACTCGCCGGCGCCGAGCAACAGTTGGTCATCGACACCGCGTCGGCATATCTCGGCGTCTTGCGCGATGAGGCTGCGCTTGAGCTTGAGCGAAGTCCTGAGTCTGTTCTGGAAGATAAACTCAAGGAAACGCAGGAGCGTTCAAGGCTGGGTGAGTTGACCGGGACCGATGTGCGTCAGGCGGAATCACGCCTTGCACGCGCCCATGTCACGCGTTTTCAGGCGGAGAGCACACTGACGCAGGACAGGGCCTCTTTCACGCGACTCGTCGGCAAGCCGCCTGACAAACTGGCGGCGCCCGTCCTTGTGCCGGAATCCAAGGCGCTTGCCGACATCTTTCAGGCTGCCGAAACACAGAACCCCGATGTCGTCGCGGCGCAATTCGCCGTCGAGGAAGTCAAAGCGGAAATCAAGCTCAACAAAGGCAGTCTGCTGCCGGAAGTCGATCTCGTGGGAAGTTCCTCGCGCGGTTACGGCGAAGACATCAGCCTGCCCGGGCGCGAGGATTCGAGTCAGGTACTGGTGCAGCTGACCGTGCCGCTCTACAGCTCCGGCGCTGATTACTCCAAGGCGCGGGCAGCGGAGCAAACAAAGAGCCAGCGCCAGGATGAACTCGATGAAGCGCGTCATAAAGCCCATGAAACGGCGGACAACGCATGGCAGGCACTGATGACCGCTCAGGCGGCGGTTGACGCCGATGAACGGAAGTCGCCGTTGCCGCCGAAGCACTTGCAGG
>JBEKVU010000304.1:0-5586 GCA_049513775.1 Candidatus Acidiferrum sp. | reverse complement strand
AACGCGGAGCCGCGCTCCCGTTTCCGCGCACAGCATTTGCCAAGGAACGATGTTGGCGTGGTGCTCGAGCCAGGTGATGACAATTTCATCGTCTTTGTGAATGTTCTGGCGACCCCAGCTCTGCGCAACGAGATTGATGCCTTCTGTCGCTCCGCGCACGAAGATGATTTCTTTTGTCGAAGAAGCATTCAAGAAACGACGCACTTTTTCGCGTGCCGCCTCGTACGCATCGGTTGCGCGGGCCGCGAGCTCATGGGCGGCGCGGTGGATGTTGGAATTCTCGTGCGAATAAAAATGGCTCAGCCGTTCGATCACGCTCTTTGGCTTTTGAGTGGTTGCCGCGTTGTCCAGCCAGATCAGCGATTTCCCGTGAACGCGCTCTTCCAGGATCGGGAAATCGCGCCGGATCGCTACGACGTCGAATGGTTGCGAGGAAAGACCAAGCGCTGGCAGAACATCTGACGGCCCCCTGGGAGGCTCCGCCAGAGCGGTTGTTTCGGCAGGTACAAGCTGGCGGATTTCGTTCAAGAAGGAATAACCGAGGGACAGTTCTGAAGGATTAGGTTGCAGTGGCGCTCCCGAAATTTGCGGCACAGGCAAATCCATCGGCTGCCCTGGGATGTGCGGCAGGGATAGAAATGAAAACGGATCGGCCAGCGCACGGAGTTCCGTTTCGGTTGGAATCTTGATGGTTTGGCCGGCTGCGGCGATGGGCAAGCTGGAATTGGAAAACGCGAAGAGAGGTCTCGCGTCTTCCAAGAAGGAAAAGGTGCCGGGGCCCGTAAAATCCGAAAAATCTGCCTGATTAGGAATTCCCGAAAGGATCGCGGCGGGGGCCCCAGGAACCTGTCGTGACGCGCTGCCTGCAGAAAGTGTAGCAGGTAAGGAGCGGAGTTGCCCTTCCGTGGGAAGAGTTGTCGTTGGCGAGGCAGCGGGTTCTGCGTAGTTCGCAGTCTGTTCTGGCGTACCAGCGGACAGCGCGGCAGGAACTGCCGGCTCCGCACTCGGGAGACCCGTAAAGAATTCATTCGCCATACGCGTGAGGATCGCCGGATCCGGCAATTCCGATGGAACACTCGTGGAACCTAGCGCTGCAGTGCTTTGCAAGTCCACGCCCTCAGGAAACGAGCGGATCTTGTTCGGTTCACTTGTACTCATGATAGCTTCCAACTTCCACGTCTTCGAGCGAGGCGATCGCGTCGTCCACGAGCACTGCGGCCGAGCAATACAGCGAAATTAAATACGAAGCCAACGCCTTGCTGCTGATGCCCATGAACCGCACGGAGAGACCGGGAGTCTGCTCACCGGGCAGGCCGGGTTGGAACAAACCGATCACGCCCTGTTTTTTCTCGCCCACGCGAAGGAGAAGAATGCTGGTTTTTCCGCCAGTATCTTTCGGTTTTGCCGCTCCGTCGATGTGCAACTTATCGGTGGGAATTAGTGGCACGCCACGCCAGGTCAAGAAAGGAGTGCCAAAGAGTGTGACGGTCGGCGGGGGCACTCCGCGGCGCGTGCACTCGCGGCCGAAAGCCGCGATGGCGCGTGGATGCGCGAGGAAAAAGGATGGCTCCTTCCAGACCTTGGTAAGAAGTTCATCCAGATCGTCCGGGGTCGGCGCGCCTTTGCGGGTGTGAATCTTCTGAGAGGCAGGAACATTTTTCAGCAAACCGTAATCGCTGTTGTTGATCAGCTCGCTCTCCTGCTTCTCTTTGACATTTTCGATGGTCAATCGAAGCTGCTCGCGGACCTGGTCGTACGGATTGCTGTAGAGGTCGGAGATCCGTGTGTGTACGTCAAGCACGGCGGAAATTTGACTCAGCGTGTATTCACGAGGCTTTTCCTCATAGTCCACGTAGGTTTCCGGAAGAGCCTTTTCCTCCTTCGGCCCGCAGATCACATCCACGGCCTTGTCTTCCGCCACGCGGTTGACCCGCAGCGTGCCGGCTTCAAGCGGTTTCCAGTCGAGCAACCGCACGAGCCATCGCGGTGTGATCGCCCCATACTGCGGAGGAGTTTTGGTGACGTTCGCGAGTTGAAATGCCGCACGATCGCCTAAAGCATGATGCGTTACGTTGTCTGCCACGAGAGATTCTCCTTTGCAAAACCAAACTCAGTGCGCGAGCCGGGCTCGCGATTCAGTTCAACCCTCAGCCATTGGAGGGCGATGATTTGTGTGCCAGTTGGTTGGCCGACCCGGCACTACGGCTGATTCTACCGATTTGCGGCCAGGTATCACACAAAAAAGCCACTGGAAGGCGTCCAGCAAATCGAGCAGCGGGAAACCGCCATATCTGCGGGCGGATAAGAAACAGAATCGAGCGACAACACATATTGAGAATTGGAATTGGAACGAGTGCGCAACCAAGCACAAAAGGAGTGAACCGAAACGGACTTCGTGGTGAAATTGGAACTCGCGGTCCTCAAATTCGCAAGACTCCGAGATTCATTAAACTTGGACCTTCTGAGTTGCTGAGTTACGGACGCGACCTTCACCGGGTATCTGGCGCGCGCCATCAGGGGGCCTGCTCGGCAGTACCCATTTTGCTGGGGCGCCTCATCCAACAAGACAGCGAGCCCGCTGGGATACCGGTCAACGATGGATGATGGAGAGGCTGCGTAGTCCGGTATTCTCGCGAGGGGACGAGGGATGAACGACAAAGAAGATACGAAAAGTATTGAGCATCGATCTAGCGCGATCTCCCGGCGTAATCTAATAAAAGGTGTGATTGTTGGAGGCGTGGCAGTCAGCTCGGCAAGTTATCTATTCCGCGCTTCCACGTTGCTCGGCCAGTCCGCTCGCGGGGTGGGTGAGAGGCTTGTCACGATCGATGTGAACGGACAGCTGCGGCGGGCGGATGTCATGAGACAAGAAACGCTGGCCTGGACACTGCGCCACAAACTGGGGCTTACAGGGACGAAGTTGGGTTGCGACCGGGCCGAATGCGGCTCTTGTACGGTTCTTATCGACGATGTACCGCATTATGCGTGTTCTGTGCTGACACACACAGTGCGCGATCGAAAGGTCGTGACCATCGAAGGGCTGGCGAGCCCTGAGGGAAAGTTGCATCCGGTCCAGCAAGGCGTCATCGACGAACAGGGCTTCCAGTGCGCATTCTGCATGCCTGGTTTCATCATGGCGTCCGTAGGGTTCCTTAAAACAAATCCAAATCCCACGCGCGGCGAACTGGCGTTCGGCGTTTCTGGAAACCTATGCCGTTGCCAGGATTACGACAAGATTCTTACCGCTCTGATGCGCGGCGCGGAAAATATGCGGAGGGCCGGCAATGTCTGAGGAATCCGTGAAAAGAGAACCCGAGTCAGCCAAAGCCCCCGAACGGGTGTACGGCGTCGGACACAAACTCATCGGCAAGGATTACCCAACTCCGGACCTCTATGCGAAGGTCACAGGACTGGCGAAGTACGCCGAAGACTATCACGCGGATGGGATGCTCTTTTGCAAGCTGCTCCTCAGCCCGCTGCCACACGCCCGCGTGAAGCGCATCGATACGCGCGCAGCGCTCGCCATGCCCGGCGTGAAAGCGATTCTCATGGCGGATGAACTTCCGCCGCCAGCCGATAGCCTCACGGACAACGGCACTGTAATCAAAGCGAATCCGAAAAGCGAACGCGCGTTGACCATGGAACCGCTGTATCAAGGCGAGCCGATTCTTGCGGTAGCTGCTATTGATGAATTTACCGCGGCTGAGGCGATTGAAAAAATCCGCATCGATTTCGAGCCGCTTCCGTTTGTGATTGATCCGCTCGAAACGCTGCGGCCTGGTGGGCCAAATCCAAGACTAGAAGGAAACATCTGGGTTCAAGCTTCGACCCCTGCTGCGGTAGCGGGAGCACCGCAGCCAAGTCCTCATCCGCCCACGATTGGCGAGCTTAAATGGACCACAGAGGATTTCGCCAACGCGAGGGAGGGTCAATTGCCAATGGGCAAGACGCCCGCGGAATGGTCCTACGGGGATCTGGACGCGGGTTTCAAAAATGCCGCGCTTATCCTGGATGAAACCTTTGTCACCCCAGACACCAGTCACCAGACGCTCGAAACGCGCACCGCGATGGCGTACTGGCAGAACGGCAAAGTCCACGTCTACACGGGTACGCAGAGCACCGCGCAGACTGTGCCGGCAATCGCGAGGTGGTTGAACATCGATCCCGCCAACGTGGTTCTCATCAGCGAATACACCGGAGGCGGCTTTGGCAGCAAAATCACTGGCGGCGTCACGTTGGTCATTCCCGCGCTCCTTTCAAAGAAAGTCAACGCTCCGGTGATGATGCGTATCAGCCGTGAAGAGGAGACTTTCATCGGGCGTGCGCGGCCCAGCCTGATGGGCAGAATGAAAGTCGGTTTCTCTAAAGAGGGCAGAGTCACCGCACTGGATATGTTCGTCATTTCCAACAACGGTCCTTACGACGCCAACGGTGATGTTCCTTCTTCCGGTCGCATTGTTTCTCTGCTGTATCAGTGCGAGGCAATGCGTTGGCGCGGGGCGACGATTCTGACGAATACGCCGCCGCGTAGCGCGCAAAGTTCGCCGGGCGGAATGCAGGGCATCGCGATCATGGAGCCGATCATTGCAAAAGCGGCGCGAAAACTCGGGTTGGATCAAGTGGCCATCCGCCGAGTCAACTGCCCGGAAGGCAAGGCCCCCGTCGGGCCGATGATGGCCGGTACCGGCAAGCGGCCCTATGCAACGAGTGCGTTTCTCAAGGAAGCGCTCGGCCGCGGTGCGGAACAGTTCAAATGGAATGAGCGGGTTGCTCGCAGTCCGAAACGAAGCGGCACCAAGGCGCGCGGCGTGGGCGTTTCGCTGAGCTGTTACGTGGGCGGTACGACCGGCTTCGATGGGCTGCTGGTCATCACACCGGAAGGGCGGATCCGCTTCCAGTCTGGTATCGGCAATCTAGGGACGGAGGCGGTGATGGATGTGCATCGCGCCGGTGCTGAGGTCCTGGGTGTTCCGTGGGAGAAGTGTGATATCACCTGGGGCGATACGGCGAAGAACTTGCCTTTCACCTGCGTCTCCGGCGGCAGCCAGACGACGCACGCCATGACACGGGCCGCTTACGCAACGGCCATGGACGCAAAGAAAAAGCTTCAGGAGATTGCGGCCAAAAGTCTTGGTGGCAAGCCGGAGAATTACGAGGTTGCGAACGAGCGGGTCTTCCGCAAAGGCGGTGGGGCGGGCTTGACGCTTGCGCAGGCCGCCGCGAAAGCAATTCAACTGGGTGGCATTTACGACGGCCACGAACCGTCGGCGGATCTCAATAAATTGACGAAAGCCTCGATGGCCGCGCTGGCCGGGCAGGGTCTGGTGGCTGCTGCGAAGGACAACTATCCTCGCGACGGCCAAACGTATTCCTACGTGGCGAGCTTTGCTGAAGTCGAAGTCGATATCGAAACTGGAAAATACTACATCGTGGATTTTCTCGCCTACGCCGATGTTGGCTCGGTGATTCATCCGCGCGCGCTCGGCGGTCAGGTGCTCGGCCGCTCGGTTCTCGGGATAGGCCATGCCATCGGTCAGAAGTGGGTGTATGACCCGCATTACGGCGCCATGCTTTCGACGCGCTTCT
>JBEKVU010000303.1:0-5586 GCA_049513775.1 Candidatus Acidiferrum sp. | reverse complement strand
CCGCCGGCATGGATTTTTTTACCGAGCACTACTTTGGGATCAGGGTCGTGCAGCTTCTCGTCAAACTTGAAAACGGGATTCTCACGGGGTTTTTCAATGCTCCAGCCGGTAAAGCAGCGCGCCACTTCGGTGACATCTTTCTGCGTATAGCCGCCGTCGACACCAAGGGTGTGCAATTCCATCAGTTCGCGGCCGTAATTTTCATTCAGCCCACGTTCCTGCTTCTTTTTTTGCGCCTGCGGATTCTGCGGGGGGGGGAAGGGCCGGCCGTATCCATAGCGCATCCGTTGACGCGCTGCTCGCTCAGCAGCCTGACGCGCCGCCGCGCGCGGATCAGCGCTGAGGTAATTGTCCAGATAGAAAAGCATGGCGGGGCTTTGCGCCGTGGCCATGACCAGATCCTTAAATTTTCCGAGGGTGTGCGGCTGGATGACGTCGCGCTCGTAAGACGTCAAGTAATAGCGGTCTTCGCCTTTGCCGGCAAAGATGTTGAAATGGTTGAACCAAAAATCGTCCAGCACCTGCTGCAACTGCCGGTCGCTATAGATCGCGCGCGTGACTTTGGCCATCGCCAATTCTTCGACCACGCGCTGAGGACGCTTGCTGTCATCGGCAATCGCTTTGGGCACCGCGTTGGGATCGGCGCCGCCGAGAACGTCGCGCTTCCCTGCTCCGCCGCGCGTGGCGACATTTTCCGCAGCCGGATCTTCCTTCATAGGTGACGGCGCGCTCGGACTCGTCTGGGTACTCATTTGGGCGGCCGGGACGGTCGAACCATCACTCAGCAGGACCGTTGCGGCCGAGCCAGAGTCCACGCTGGCTGCCGAAGAATTACTTCCAGACGAGGCCAATTTGTTCGGGAAATCCTGCGAAGTGTACACCGGACTGTTCGGATCGTTCGGCGCATCCTTCGCAACAACCGCTGCCGCGGCATCGGCGCGGGTCTGCGGTGCCGCTTGCGCTTGAACCTTTGCAGCTTCCTTGGCCGCTTGTTTCGGTTGCGGATAGTCTTCGATCAAGCGCGTGGTGGACATTGCCAGAGTGGGATAACTTTCCAGGCGTGCCTGCAACGCGCGTTCATCAATGGAATTGGGGTTTAGTTGTTGGTCGATCCACTTCGCAAGGCCCATCTGCTTCACGCGTTCAACGTCGCCCGGACGTGGGCCGTATGCGAGGCGATTCAGCGCGTGCAGCACGGCTTCGTCCGCGGTGAGCTCGGTGATCGGCAAACCCTTGAGGGTTGGATCGAGCTTGGTCTTTTTCGTTTTGTCCGCGGAACTCGCTGCGGCAGCGGCGGGCAAGTCGATGCCAAACGTAAAAACGCAGGCCAGCGAGAGCACGCCTGAAAGAACCGCTCTGGGAGTGGTGTGAATCGCGCCGCGAAACGCGGCAGCATTCCTAGTGCGGGGATTTTTGCGAAGCGGCAACAAGCTCATGGCACTCTCCCGCCAACTTTTGAGCAACGGCACACCGTCAGGCTGGCACCTGGCATACACTCGCCCAGCAATAGAATAACCCCACAGAGGTTGCTAAGTTGCACGCTCCAGGCGGGCGTGCCGTAAACTTAATGTTCGCTAAGGGGATGCGGTTGAACGATTTAGCCTGTACCAGGGGGCAGGTGCGGGCAGGACGACGCTACGCTAGTCGGTTACGTCAAACGCAATGGCGCGGTTCGGGGCTCGATTTCCAGCTGCGTCCGCAACCTGCACCACCAGCAGGTAGTTGCCAGCCGGAATATCCTTGAGCGGCACCTTGAGTCCAATCGGAATCACCGGGCTGCCCTTCTGAATGTACTCGTCAGCCCGGATGGCACCGGTGGTAAAAACTTCCTTGTTCGTGATGCGATTAATTATGTTGTAGCCGATACCCACCAGCGGCGGCTTCTCCGCGGTAAGCAGAGGATCGTAGACTTCCGTATACAGCACCACATTCTCGGACTTCTTGAAACGACTCGCTCCGGACGGAATAATCTGTATCCCATGTACCACGAGGGGCGTGCGGTCTTCAAGAAGGACGGAATCGAGGCCGGTAGAGATTTGACCGATGGCCTGCGTCGAATTGGTCAGCACCAGCCCGCTTAATGCCAGTTTCTTGCCGTCAAACGCGTCGATTTGCAGCGGCGACTCAAACTTCCCGAAAGCGTCGCCGCCAGCGCTCAGCACGATGGTCAACTTATAATTTCCGGTTGCCGCGTCGAACTGGTTTTCGTAATGGTATGGAATCTTGGTGAACTCTTTTAGTTCATCCTTCTCAAAATCGAGGTTCACCGTGTCGCTGAAACGCGCGCCGATGCTGCCATCGGGTTTGTAGGCGATTCCCAGCACGTTGATCGTGCTATGAAACTTTCCTTTGTCTTTGTTGAATTGCAGCGACTCCGAAGGAATTTCCATGGCCAAGTTGACGCGTGCGACGTTCGGGCCGGTATAAAAGAAGGGCGCTTGCAACGTTCCGTGAATCGAACCCGACTGCTCGCCGCCAGCGTGCGCCTCAAGCTGCTTTTCGGCGGGTTTGCCTTCCAGCGGGTTTGTAACCTTCTCATTGCAATAGCCGCTGCGCGCCCGCACGTTGGTTCCCCCACGATCGACTTTCACTTTGAGCGTGTGGCAACTGCCCTCGGGCGTTTCGGGCGGCGCGTAACTCAAGGTGTAGAATTCGCTCTGCTCGTTGCCAATGCGCTGCAATCCGCCGAGCAAATCGTTGGTGTTGAAAATAGTGAATCCGCCAGTCCCTTCAGCCAGCGCCGCAAGAATCTGCTGGTTCGTTGCGGTGGAAGGCAGGATCGGAGGCACAATCGAGCGAGGCGCAGTATATGGAGAGTTGTACGCACCGGGAGCGGCGCCGGTGCCCCGACTGACGCCGGTACCGCCGCCAGTTCCCCCTCGGCCGGCACCGCCGCTCGTCCCGCCAGTGCCGCCTCCGCTGCGACCGCCTCCTGCTCCCCCGCCAGTGCCGCCGGTGCCTCCTCCGCCACCCGGCCGGCCGCCACCACCTCCGCCACCGCCCCCTGGCTTCTGCGGGTCCGCCATTACAAACGACACCATTTTGACCGACGCAGTGCCCGAGCGATTCGTTTGCGGCGCAGGCTCTTGCCGGCGTTCGCTACTGGCAGGGCCGCGCGGCGCACTGGCCACCAAACCTCGGGCGTCGAGCGCGTAGATCGCTACGTTGGCTTTATTGCACGCGTCAATCGTGGCCGTAAGCTCCGATTCACTCTCCGGCGTCAACGGAAAACCACCGGAAAAAAGGACCAGCATTTTGCGGCCGGGAACGGCGCGCAAGTTCTTGGCCAGGCTGCGAATCGCCAACAACATGGACCGGGCGCCGAAATCGGCTTCCGCGGTGCTCAAACCGGAAATGCCTGTGGACGCGATGGTGACTGGCTGACTCGCGTTCGGATCCACCGCGGAGCCTTTCACGCCGGATACTGCGCTTTGCAACGTAGCCGCGTTCGCCGTGAAATTCTGCACGATGCGGAGCGCGCCACCGAAATCCACCACGGCCATTAAATGATCGGGTCCAGCATTGGCACTGATGAACTTCGATGCCGCGCCGCGCGCTTGAATCTGGTCCGGCGCGTCCATCGTGGAATTATCAAAAAACAAAATGAGGTAACGGCGCTGTCCGCTGGCTTGAATCGTGGTGTCGCTCTCGGCGGTAAAGTTCAGCACCTTTTGTTCTTTATTGTCTTCAAAGACTTTGAAGTCTTTTTGTGTAAGATCGCGAACGTAGTTCCCTTTTTTGTCGGTGACCACGGTATCGACGAGCACCAATCGCGTTTCTCTGCGAATCACATTTGTGAGCTGCGGATCGCCAGCCGACGGCGTGGTGGTCGCTGGCGGGGCCGGGATGGCGTTAGCACCCGGGGGCTCCTGAGTTTTCGTGGCGGCACTTGTCTCAGACTGATCCGCAGCCGGTTGCGCAGGAGCGTTTTGCGCGCACGTCGGAACGACGGACGCGAGGCACAGCAGCAGCGCGGCCACGAACAACTCGAATCGTTCAGGAAGGTAATTATTCATTTGCGCCTCGCCTAGTACGGAATCACCACGGCACCGTTGCGCGCCGCCATCTGCGCACCTTCGCCGTCGCGTACCACCAGCCGAACCATGTATGTTCCGGGCTTCACGTCAAAACTGGACTTGACGGTAAGGCCGGAACGACTAAGCCGCTCATAGGTATTTTCCAAGAGCTTCATTTCCAGAACTTTCTCACCGCCGGTTACAAAGTTTCCGTTCTGATCGAAAATCGCGGTGGCAATAGTCAAATTGTCATTGTTACGGCCGTCGGCCTGCCGGAAATGCACGCCCTTTAAATCGAAATGCGTGAGCACGGCAATGCGTGCCGCGTTGGCGTCGGTCTTAAAAAATTGCGTTTGCAGATCCACCGGCAGATCGTGAATCTCGTCCTGAGAAAAAATGGCTTCTTGGATGTCCGCCTTGGCGGCCTCCGCTGGGTCCGGCATGGTGCGCGGAGCGTAATAGCCGCGGCGGGCCTGAATGCTCACCTTGCGTTTGTCGTTCAGGATCACCTTGATTTCGTGAAACCTGCCATCAATCTTCAAGTTTTGCGGAGAGAATCCCAGCAGGTAACTAATTTCCGGAGCCGCCCCGGCTTGGCGCAGCCCTTCGTCAACGTCGTTGCGATTGTGAAAATAAGTTCCACCAGTGCCCCGCGCCAGGTCCGCCAGCACCTCTTCCTGCGCGCTCTGTGCCTGCACGCGGAAAGAAGCCAGAAAACCCTGTGTAGCCCCTGTGAAACGCGGCGGGTCGGCGATGTCGCCGAACAAATCCGGCGTGTACAGTCCTCGCGCATCGATCGTGTTGATAGTGATTTTTTGATGGTTGGCGCGGTCAATGAGCTCGGTCATTTCCGGCCACAACTTGCTTGGAATGAAACCGGGAGAGACGAACACCATGATGCGCTGCCCCGGCATGCTCGCGAGCCTCCGGGTAATGTCATCCAAATGGCGATACGCATAACTAGTTTCGCCATCGCCGATAGAAAGAGCGCGAAGCGTCGCTGCTTCCGCCAACTGCTGGGCTTGCGCAGCCTTCGTTTCGTCTCCGTTAAACCCGCACTGCACCGCATCTTCCGTGGCCACGGCCAGAGCCTGGGTATTTCGCACGTTCTCAATCTGGTCGGCTTCGTAATAGCTCACCTCGGGGCAATCATGAAACCCTGTGCCTGCCACCGAGCGTGGAATGATTCCCCCCAGAGTCTTCCGCAAAACCTCCCGATCATCGGTAAATTCCTGCGCTGTCTGGCCCGACGTCGAATAAATTCCCACGCGGTCTGCGGGCGCCAGGGACTCAAAGAATTTCGCCGACGCCGAGCGCACAAAAGTGGCGTCTTCCAGCGAGAGATGTATATCGTCGAACACCAGCGCCACGAAACGCTGTGGGAGCTTGGCTTCGACGGTCGCTTTTTCAACATCTACTGCGCCTGCTGGCGTGCCATCGGAAGCTGTCAACGCGGCGGCGCGCGATTCTGCCGTATCTACGCTGAAGGTCGAGAGCAATTGCGGCTTGCGATTATCGAAAATCTGAAAGTCCTCGCGATGCAGGTTGGGGACGACTTTCCCGTTTTCGT